>CAZQIC010000004.1:0-93707 GCA_964593555.1 uncultured Bacteroidia bacterium
TCAATTAGTTATATCGTTATTTATTAACAATTTGATTTTTAGAACTCCCCTTAAATTGTTTGATATAATAGAAGCGCAAGCTGATTACGATGAGCTTGCAGTTATTGATCAATTGAAGGGAGATGCATACGCAAAAAATTTAACCAAAAACAAAAATTATCTCTATGATCAAATAGCATTTAGTTTATACAACTATCATTTAAAGTGGTCGTCGAATGCGCAATTGATGCAAAAAGTGAGAATCATAGAAATATTTATTGAAAAACAATTGTTTGTTCAGGCCTTTAAGCTATTGCGTAATGCAAAAAAGAAAGCATACGAATACGAACTATATACAGAGCTGTATTTGCTTATTGCTTTGGAAAAAAGGATTCCTATGCATCACAGGGTATTAGATTATTATAGTAATATCGATTTGTTAAAAGAGCAAAAAAAGGCGCTCAGATTCACAAGTAATATTAACGATTTTGAATCGTGTTATGCCCGCTTTCTTGAAGAGAGCGAAAACATAGTTATGATGTCGGGTGAGACCCAACAGAAATATTATTTAAAATTTTTGAAGGAACCATTGCTGGCCAAGGAATCCAATTGTTTAACTGCAAAAAGTTTAATTTCTTTCCATATCATCGTTGGGAACTGTCATTTTCGAATGCGAAACCATAAGATGGCATATGGCCATATAAAAAAAACTATTGAGATATTTCAGGCACAAAAGCACTTGATATATCTAGAGCCAATGGAATATTTAAATTCCATTTTTAACCAATGCGTTTCGTTAGCAGAACTCTTTAAGTTCAATGACATGTTTATGGCTTTGGATAAATTTAAAGAATATGCTTATGAGCCCGTAATGAAAAAATCAAAAAATATTCAACAACGCATATTCGAAGTACAACATTATGTGCCTCTTGTAATTCTGAATAGGTTAGGGGAGTTTAAACGAGCGGATGAAATTATTAAGAGTATCCTGTTGAATTTTGATAAACACGAATTCCCGGAATTAAAAAAAATTGTATTTTGAAGTGGCTTATTTTGGGTTTATATCACAGAACTATAAAATGTCTCTGCGTTTTATTCAATATATTTTAAACAGTTCAACGGGCGAGGGCAGGGTGTTTATTTCCTTTGCTAAGTTGTTGTTTGTGATAATACATTATGAGTTAGGGAACGAATCGATTGTAAGGCGCCAGATGATCTTTTTTTCAAAAGACATTTTAATATATAATGGCGAGGCACATAAATTGATTTTAAATTTTTTGGAAGGAGATATTCGTAATGTGTACAAAGTACAGGAGCGAAGAAGACAGTTGGCTTTTTTGAAAGTTGAGATTGAAAATATAATGAAGAGAGATGCTTCTATAGAAATTTTGGCAGAGGAATATTTTAATGTTTACTCTTGGGTAAAAAGTAAAGTGGAGGGAATTTCTGTTGCAAACGTAATTAAGCAAAAAGCAATAGCGGTGTATGGGAAGGCTCCGTTTTAAAATTACAAAACAACTATTCAATTATTACTTTCCCTGCTTTCGATTTATTGTCTTCATCAACAATTCTGTAAAAATACATTCCGGGTAAAAAGCCTTCGGTGTAAATTATTTCATTTGAATTTTTTATTGAGTATGTGCGAATTTCTTTCCCAAGCAAGTCGAAAATAGAGAGCACACACGTACCCGAATAATTACTTAACTGCAAATTGGTTTTTCCGCTGAATGGATTTGGAAAAAGAACAGCTTGCAACTCATTGTTATTTTCCGGCGTTGATGAAGGATTCACTCCGCAAACCGCGACTAATTTTCTCTCTGAATAATAAAAGCAGCCAGAAGAATCCATAACAGTAACTTCATAAAAACCAGGTTGTGAAACGTTGATCATTCTTGTTGTTCTTCCATTTGACCAAGAATATTCTGAGCCTCCGGGGCCTGCATCTAATGTTACTGAATTCCCTGCAAGTATCAATGTATCATTCCCAAGGTTGATAACCAGATTTTGTGGAGTAGAAATTGTTTTTGGTATTGTGTCAAACATTCCATTGCTTCCAACGATCAATGTAACAGTAAATGTGCCTGTTGAATTGTATAGGTGATTTGGAGATTGAAGTGTATCTGTGTTAAGTAGGCCTGATGATGGATCGCCAAAATTCCAGGACCATGATGTTGCACAAGTGGAGTTGTCGTAAAAATCAAAAACTGTTGGGTTTAATGAGCAATCATTTCCTGTGGTAAAATCTGCATGAGGCTTAGCAATGGTTATTACCTTGGTGATGGTTTGTGATGCGTTAACGGTTAAGGATACAGTGTAGGTTCCCGCAGTTGTGTATATGTGACTGGTGTATTGTAAGGTATCGGAATTGAGTATGCCTGAAGCCGGGTCGCCAAAATCCCAGAGCCATGAATCGGTGCAATAGTTGGAAATGTCATTAAAGTTGGCTGTGTTTGAAAAGCAATCCGTGTCGTATTGAAAATCGGTGGTAGCGTTAACTGAAAATGAAATGGATGCATTTGCAATATCTGTACTGTTCACAATCAACGTTGCTGTATAAACCCCCGGCGTGGAAAAATAGCGTACAGGATTTTCAATAGAATCAATCGTAAAGCCATCACTAAAAAACCATTCCCAGGTGTGGGGGTTATAGCAGGCGGTATCAACCGCACCTAAAAAATCAGGATAAAAATATTCGGAGAAAAAATAAATAGAGTCATCACAGGCTTGATAATAACTTATTCCAAGATTTGCGGCAAGACTTTCAATGATTAATCCGTGTCCGTAATTAGTGCTGTCAAAAATTGCAGCGCAGCCGGTAGCGCTGTCTATTAATGTTAGGATGTAATATCCGGCACATAAATTACTGAGGTTAGCAGTGGTTTCACCTCCCGGCGACCAGGAATAACGATAGCCTCCTGCTAAACTCCCTGATGGAAAAATTGTAATCTCGCCATCGCATTTACCGCAATGTTCTCCGGAGGTTGAAGAACCAAGTCCCAGGTAAACGCTATTTATAATGCCTATGTTCACAACTGCTGTATCATAGTCGCAGAGCGAATCAATAACCACAACTGTATATTCTCCGGCATAAAGCCCTGTAACGGAAGGAGTGGTTTTTCCTGTAGCATTTCCTCCATCCCAATAATATTGATAAGGTGGTGTTCCTCCTGATGCGCTTGCTGTTGCAGTACCATCGGGAATGTTTCCACAAAGTTGGTTGCTCGAAGAAATAGTAACATTAATTACTGCACTCGATGATTTTCCTGAAGTGTTTGTTTGAGTTTTACGAAAAGTGCCTGATGTTTTTTTAGGTGACTTGCTCAACACCTGGTGATTTGTTTTAGTTGAAGGCTTATGCGTTACAGGGTCAACAAAATTTGTTTTTTGTTGCGCAGTGGTTTTGTTTACACAAAAAATGATAGTTATTCCAAGCAGGCAATTCAGTAGACACTTTTTCATTGAATTGTATAAATTAAATGAGCATTGTGCAAATTTACTAAAAAACAGGGTTTATTAACAGATTTTCTGGGTAATTAACATTTTTTAAAAAATGTTTGTAAAAATCAGGGGGTGAATGTCAAAAAAGTATACTTTTTTATTGATGACCCCCATAAAAATGGGTACCTTTGTTAAAATTTTTACTAAAAAACTAAAATAACCCTAAAACCTATATAAAAATGGCGATTCAACGATTTAAAGCATTAGAGGAGGTATTATCCCGCACACCCGTAAATGTTCAGCTGCCAACATCATCTGTTGCGGAATATTTTGGAGAAAACGTTTTTGATATTAAAAGTATGCGTCAGTATATGTCTGAAGATGCATACGAAAGTGTAATCAGTGCTATTGATAAAGGAACTTCCGTGGATCGTAAAATGGCTGATCAGATTGCAGCGGCAATGAAAGCATGGTCAACTGAAAAAGGCGCAACACATTATACTCACTGGTTTCAACCACTTACTGGTACAACTGCAGAAAAGCATGATGCTTTTTTTGAAACAGTTCCTGGTGGAGGCGCAATTGAAAGATTTGGAGGAAGTCAATTAGTACAACAAGAGCCAGATGCTTCAAGTTTCCCTAACGGAGGTATTCGTAATACTTTTGAAGCACGTGGATACACTGCATGGGATCCCACATCGCCGGCATTTATAGTTGCTAAAACATTATGTATCCCGACTATTTTTGTTTCTTATACAGGTGAAGCACTTGATTATAAAACACCACTATTAAAAGCATTAAGTTTTTTGAATACAGCAGCAGTAGATGTTTGCCAATATTTTGATAAGAACATTACAAAAGTTACCGCAACATTAGGATGGGAACAGGAATATTTTTTAATTGATACGGCATTGTTCAATGCACGCCCTGACCTTATGCTTACCGGTCGCACCGTATTTGGACATGCACCTGCTAAAGGACAACAATTAGAAGATCATTATTTTGGATCGATACCTGACAGGGTAACTGAGTTCATGCGCGAGTTTGAAATAGAATCATTAAAGCTTGGTATTCCTGTAAAAACAAGACACAATGAAGTGGCGCCAAATCAATTTGAGTGCGCGCCAATATTTGAGGAAACAAATTTAGCTGTTGATCATAACCAATTGCTAATGGATTTGATGGAAAAAATTGCACGCCGCCATAACTTCCGTGTGTTGTTACATGAAAAACCATTTGCAGGTGTTAACGGATCGGGCAAACACAACAACTGGTCGATGGGAACCAATACCGGAAAAAATTTATTGAGCCCGGGCAAAACGCCAAAAACAAATTTACAATTCCTTACTTTTTTCATAAATACGATAAAAGCATTTCATGAAAATGCAGACTTGTTGAGAGCTTGTATAGCATCAGCACAAAATGATCACAGGCTTGGTGCAAATGAAGCTCCACCGGCGATTATGTCTGTTTTCATTGGAACGCAGCTTACGCAAGTGTTGGAAGAATTAGAGAGCATGGTGAAAAAAGGAAAAATGACACCAGATGAAAAAACCGCTCTTAAATTAAACATCGGTAAAATTCCTGATATATTATTAGATAATACTGATCGTAACCGTACATCGCCATTTGCATTTACCGGAAATAAATTTGAATTCCGTGCCGTTGGGTCATCAGCAAATTGTTCAGGACCAATGACGGTTCTTAATACAATTGTTGCAAACCAATTGACTCTGTTTAAAGCAGAAGTAGATGCTTTGATCGAGAAAGAAGTAGAGAAAGATGAAGCTATTTTCCAGGTGTTGAGAAATTATGTGGTGAACACAAAAAATATTCTTTTCGAAGGAAACGGATATGGAGATGAGTGGGTGAAAGAAGCTGAGAAAAGAGGATTGAATAATATTAAAACTACTCCTCCGGCGCTTGATGCTTTTGTCTCAAAGAAAACATTAAAACTTTTCGCAGAAAATAATATTTTAACAGAGAGGGAGCAGCACGCACGTTATGATATTTACCTGGAAACATACACTAAAAAAATCCAGATTGAATCAAGGATAATGGGCGACCTTGCAATGAGCCATATTATTCCGACTGCAATACGCTATCAAACATTTTTAATAGAAAATGTAAAAGGTCTAAAGGAGATAGTTGGAACTATGGCAGCGGTTGGTGCGAAACATATGGCTGTTGCAGGTGGAGGCACCGCAGAGACTTCTTCTAATGGAAAATCAAGTGGTTCTCATTTTTCGAATGCAGCGTCTGTGCAATTAGATATGATAAGCGAAATTTCCGAACACATCTCTTCTATTAAAACAGGTGTTGATGAAATGACAGAAGAGCGCAAAAAAGCAAACACCATTACTAACGCAAGAAAACAAGCCGAAGCATATTGCGAAAATGTAAAACCTTATTTTGATAAGATCAGGTACCACGTAGATAAGCTGGAGTTGCTTGTTGATGATGAAATGTGGCCAATGCCAAAATACAGGGAGATGCTGTTTACGAAGTAATTTTCATTAAATGTGATTGTGGAGAGCGTCAGTTCGAGCATGTCGAGAACTTAGACGCTCTCCTTTTTTTGATATAACCTGTATCTTTTTTAAGCTCCTGCATTATATGGGTATAAAACCTATAATTATGCGCAGGACACCAAAAAGTATATTTAGGCAACTAGTTATAGTAACTTGTTGCTTTTTATCTCAACTTGCTTTTTCTCAGAAAAATTTTTCGAAGGATGCTGATAGAGCCTTTCGTTGTAAGGAATATTTTGAGGCAGTAGAATTGTATAAGCAGGCGTATAAACATGCAAAAACAAAGGAAGCTAAAGCTCGTATCTTTTTTATGACTGCGGAATCATACCGGATGATTGGTGATGCAAAACAATGTGAAACATGGTACTCAAAAGCCGATAAAGTACATTACCCCGATCCAAAAACAATCCTTTATCTCGCTGATGCGAAAAAAGCGCAAGGAAAATACAATGAGGCATTGGCTAATTATACAAGGTATGCAAAAGAAGTACCTGCGGATGACCGGGGAAAGTATGGAGTAAAGTCGTGCGAGCTGGCAGAAAACTGGAAAGAAAATCAAACACGTTATGTTGTTGAGAATATGGCGATGATCAATTCAAGGGAATCTGATTTTGGTCCTACGTATGCGAGTAAAAAATATACTACACTTTATTTTACCACAACACGTGATGGTCTAACAGGTGGAAAATTGGATGGGGGAAACGGACAAAATTTCAGTGATATAGTTGAAACAAAAAGAGATAAAAACGGTCGCTGGAGTGTGCCGCTTCCTATTGCTATTCCCAATACTAAAGATAATGATGGTGCAACTTTCGTATCTAGAAATGGGAGGAACATGTACTTTACAAGGTGCGTGGTAAATAAAAATCAGGAAACCAATTGCCAGCTTTTTGTGTGCGTAAAAAAAGGTAATGTATGGGGAGATGAAATAAAACTTCCGTTTAGTGTTGATAGTTTTGCTTTTGGGCACCCTGCGCTTGATGATAAAGAAAGTATAATCATTTTTTCTTCTGATATGCCTGGTGGATATGGAGGAAAAGATCTTTGGTATTCTTTATATGATAAAAAAACAAAATCGTTTGGAACACCTGTTAATCTCGGGAAAGACATAAATACCTGGGGCGATGAGATGTATCCGTTTCTGCATGAGGATGGCTCGTTGTATTTTTCTTCCAACGGTCATTTAGGAATGGGAGGTCGTGATATTTTTAAAGCTTCATCAAAAGGAAATAATAAATGGAATGGAATAGAAAATATGAAAGCCCCGATTAATTCTGCCGCCGATGATTTTGGAATTATTTTCGAAGGGAACAGGGAAAGAGGATATTTTGCGTCTAACAGGGAAGGCGGAAAGGGAAGGGATGATATATATTCTTTTGTAATGCCCCCTTTAAATTTTATTCTTGGCGGAACAGTTAGTGATTGCATGAACAATGTTCCTTTGGAAGGTGTTACTATTCGTTTAATGGGATCAGACGGGACTAATATTGAAACAAAGACTGATAAGGAAGGTAAATATGAATTTGCAGATGCCGGGAATGGTGTGCGTTATATTAATATGAATACATCATATATAATAACCACGGATGCTTCAACAACAAAAGCTACGATATTTGCCGAAAAATATCTTAACAATCTTGAAAGGGGAAAAATAACTACCCTTGATGAAAAGGATAGTAAAAAATTTATCCAGGATTTTTGTTTAATACCATCCATTATTGAGATCCCTCTTCCCGCAATAGAATACGATTACAATAGCGCAACGCTGAGGAAAGAATCAAAGGACTCGCTGGATTACTTATATAAAGTCCTGACAGAAAATTCTACTATGATTGTTGAATTGGCTGCTAATACTGATTGTCGGGGTAGTGCGGCATATAATCTTAAACTTTCTCAAGCAAGAGCGCAGTCTTGTGTGGATTACCTGATCAAAGAAAAAGGAATACCTGCTGAACGCCTTGTGGCAAAAGGGTACGGAGAGGACAGGCCTTTGAAAATGGGAGGTGTGATTTTTACAGAGGCGCATATAAATTCTATTAAAACAGAAGATGGCCGCGAAGACGCACATCAAAAAAACAGGAGAACATCTTTCAGGGTTTTATCCTGGGAATATGTAGATCCGATGGCGCCAAAAACTCCGCCTCTTGTTAAACCAAAAATTTATGGACAGGAAGAAGGGTATGAGGAGGAAACGGATAATATAGAATTACCAAATAATTAAAAGGCAAAAAATCTTTAGAAATATTCCAGGCTTTATCTATATTTCATGTATACAAGCATTCAATTAACAAAAAGATTATTTGTGGAAAGTGATTCCAGGTATCATGTAACGCAGCAGGAAATGTTTTCCGAGCAAGAGGTTGTTAATTTGGCGAAGTCTGATCCTTCTATGTTCGAAGGACTGTACACCAAATATTACGAACAAGTTTTTAATTATTTGTATCAGCGTTTGGAAGAAAAAGAAATCGCAAAGGATACTGTGCAGCAAGTGTTTTATAAAGCCATGGTCAATCTTAAAAATTATGAATACAAGGGAGTTCCTTTTGCTTCGTGGCTTTACAGGATTGCGCAGAATGAATTGAATATGTTCTATCGTAAAAACAATAAACAGCGCGTGCTGAATATTGATGATGATAATTTAGAAGATATGATGGAGGAGTTGAAAGAAAATGTGGTTGAAAAGGAAAAACAATACGATAAGCTTGCAGTATCAATTGCAAAATTAAGTACTGATGAAATACAATTGGTTGAAATGAGATTTTTTGAATCAAGATCATTTAAAGAAATAGGGGAGATACTTGAGATTACGGAGAACAATGCAAAAGTAAGGACGTACCGTATCCTGGAAAAAATAAAAAAGTCAATGCATTAAAAATATTTCAAATGAACGAATATAAAATAAACAGGAACAGACCAAAGCTTGATAAAGAGAGCATAGAGGCGAGTAAGGATTTTGGTTCTGTTTTAAAACAAGTGAAGGCTGCGCCGGCAAGTGAAATAAAAAAATCTTTTTATAAAACAAAATGGTTTTACTCAAGCCTTGTTGTCGTATTAATTGCAGCATCGGTATTTATATCTAACAATTTCAGCAAACAGGAAGGCTCTGAAAACAATATGGTTTCAGAAGAGGTAGTTTCAAAAGATAAGGGCAGTGAAAATTTCCAGTCAGTTGCTTCTTCGTCAGAAGAGGATATGCGTCTTTCTGAAGAAAGGAAAATACAACTCATTGAAAAAAAATCAGACTCAATTAAAACTGAAATTACAAAGATTCAAAAGAGGCTGCCGCCAAAACCCAGACTCGCAAATAATAAAAATTACCGTTTCGAATTGGATATCAATGCACTTGAGTTCCCTGAACTAGTTTCGTATAGAAACATTCGTTTTGAAGTACACCCATCAAATAAAAACTTTACAAAAAAAGTTTATGAAACAGAATGGGATAACGCAGAGTTAAAAAGCAAGGTTAAAAATGACAGCACATACTTATTAGTACTTACAAAGGGTGTGGAAAAAAAGGAGTTTGCTGTATATCCTGTTTTTGTCCGGGAAGATTTTAAAAGAGAAATTGAGAAATACAATGCTGCAAACAAAAATAATTTAAACAAAATCAGTTCTTTAAAAAATGAACTGGAAACAGTTGAGAAAAAAAAGGAGTAATGGAAATAAAATGCGCTTGAAATATATTTTTTATTTAATTCTAATCGCGGGATTGCTTTTCAATGCGCCTGCTTCTTTTTCACAAGTTGATACAACCAAATTCGGGACGATTAAGGTTAGGAAGACTAAGAAAATTGGAGATACTATGAGTACCGCGAATGATAATGCAGTAAAGGATACTTTTTATAAAGGTGTAAGGATCACAGCCAGTTACAAATATTACTTGATCGATACCATTACTTCTATTGATACTTCGAATTTGCCCAATGAAAATAAGTGTATTTCCTGTTGGCCAAAGGGAGAGATTGCCAATTGGCCCAAGGGGCAAATAGATAATTCATTAAAAAATGTAAGGGTTCTTTTTCCTGTTTTGGAGTTAGGCAAGTATCTGTTGAAGAATTTAACGGACACTATTTCTATAGCCGATTTTGATAGTACAATAAAAAAACAAACCGTAGATACTTTGGAAATCGGTTTTTTAATAGACAGCAAGGGGAAATTATATGATTTTATTTATCCGATATCAAAAACAAATAACAATTCTTTCTTGCTTCCCGGAATTTCATGGGAGCTAAACCGGATAAATAGGGAGCCGCGGTTTTTTAATCAATACGTAGTTAAAAACAAAGGCATGGTTAGTTTAGAAAAAACTAAAAAGAAAAGATTTTCATGGTTCAGGAAAAAAAAGAAAAACAAAAAGGATACAATTAATTTTTACTGTTATGCGACGATCATTTTAAACAATGCAATAACTCCCCCTATAAACGATGATTATTTAAGGGCCGACAATATTATGGTTTGTGAAAAAGAAAAGATAAATAAGAGTGAGTATGATTTAATAATAAAAAATGCCAGAAGAATGGTAGATCCAATCCTTAAGACAAGAACTTCGAAAGGAAATAAAAATTGAAAGTCTGGCAGGATCATTATTTTTCATTTATAGAGGATAAGAAGTAATAGGAAACATAGAAAAAATGCTGTTTACGAAGTAGAAATTAAGCAACTATATACCTTGAAAACTCATCTAATATAAAGGTGAGCTTTTCGGTTTAGGCCATATTATATAAGAATACAGCCTATTTAAACAATTAATTGTTAAGGAATAGCTTCCCGGCCACGCTGTTGGATTATTTTGTTTCCTATTTTTAGCGTAAATTTGCATAATATGCTGTTTTAATGCGTAAACATCTCCAAATATCGCTTCTGTTTTTCCTGTCAACTTTTATGATAGGGAATATGCGTGCTGCAGTTGTTGCGGATTTCACTTCAGATAAAATAGCAGGCTGCGCTCCGTTAACAGTAAATTTTACAGATGCGTCAACAGGAGGTCCAACCTCATGGGCATGGACTTTTGGAAATGGGAACACCTCTATATTGCAAAATCCGAGTGCGGTCTATAATACACCCGGTGTATATTCTGTTACGCTAGTAGCTTCCAATATAAGTTCGAGCAGTACAAAAATTAAAATCATAACAGTTTACTCTAATCCCATTGCGAATTTTAATGTAATACCTTCTCCTGCTTGTGTTGGTAAAGCAGCGCAATTTGTCAGTACATCAACCCAGGGTAGCGGCGCCATTACATCCTGGAGCTGGGATTATGGTGATGGTAACAATCAGACGACCGGTGTTGGTTCTGCATCGCATTCCTATTCTCCTTCCGGTTCCTATCCTTCAAGTTTAATTGTTACCGATGCAAATGGTTGTACATCCAGTGCTATAAAAACCGTAACTGTTGTTGCTGCTCCCGCTGCTAATTTTACTGCGAATCCGACAGCTTCTTGTACAGCACCCTTGACCGTAAATTTTACAAACACATCAGCTGCCGCCGGAGGTTCTACATATTCATGGACTTTTGGTGACGGAACAACTTCAACATCACAAAATCCTACGCATACTTATTCTGTTACGGGTAATTTTAATGTGAAACTTGTTATAACACAGGGTGGTTGTAAAGATTCTATTGTTAAAAATAATTTCGTGATTATTAACAGGATCGCTGCCGATTTTAGTGTTGTTACCCGCACTGTTTGTGCTAATCAGCCGGTAGTATTTACAGAAACATCTTTGCCTTTATCTACATCACGTGTCTGGTTATTCGGAGATGGCGGCACTACAAATGCAAATAATCCTTCTCATACGTATGTTGCTGCAGGTGTTTATTCTGTTACCCTCATTGCAACTGATGGAAGCGGTTGTAAGGATACTATAGTTAAAGTAAATTACATGACAGTTCGGGCGGCGCCGGTTGCAAATTTTGATGCGAATATAACAACAGGTTGTTCTGTCCCGCTTAATGTCACCTTTCGTGACTCTTCAGTTGTTGGTGTCGCATGGACTTGGGATTTTGGAGATGGCAGTGCCGCTTCTACCTCTCAAAACCCTATTCATACATACACAACAGCCGGTACTTATACTGTCAGCCTAATTGTTACAAATGCAAATGGCTGCACGGCAAAGCTCACACGTAATGCGTATATATTTATCTCTTTTCCTATTGTTGATTTTGTGGCGTTTCCATTAAAAGGCTGTGTTCCTCTTTTTGTAAATTTCACAAGCTTAAGTACAAGTGCCGCGGATCCGATCGCATCATATGTCTGGACATTCGGTGATGGCCATACAGGAAATACAGCTATTCCCACAACATCAAATACCTATACAACTCAGGGGATATACAATGTCAAGCTCAAGGTCATTACAGCTTCGGGATGTGCCGATAGTGTGACCAAAGTCGGTTATGTGCGTTGTGGAAATAAACCCGTTGCCAATTTTTCTGTAACACCAACGGTATTTTGTTATGGACTTCCAACACAGTTTACTGATATGACCAATAGCGCCAATGAATGGGATTGGTTATTTGGAGATGGAGGAACTTCTCTTGTGCAAAACCCAACTTATGTGTATGCCGATACAGGAACATTTGATGTAAGATTAATTGCTTCGATGAATGGATGCCCCGATACAATTATTAAAACAGATGTAATTACGGTGATGCCGCCCATACCGAGATTTAATTTTGCACTGAACTGTACAAATTATTATAATGTCGCATTCACTAATGCATCAGCTGCAGCAGATAGTGTTACCTGGAATTTTGGAGATGCAACATCTGATGTTTCAAACAACAATACTCCAACGCACACCTACTTAACAAGAGGTGTTAAAACGGTGACGCTTACAGCATTCAATAGCACAACCAACTGCTCATTCTTTATAACACATTCGTTTACTATTGCCGAACCCATTGCGAATTTTACGAATGCGCCCGATCCTGCTAAGGGTTGTATACCCCTTCCGGTTGGTTATAACAGCAGTACATCACAAGATGCAAATACATATGTTTGGAGTTTCCCCGGAGGAAGTCCTTCATTCTCTTCACAAGCTAATCCTTCAACTACTTATTTAGCAAAAGGCATATACAATGTTTCACTTACTATTACGGATGTAAATGGTTGTACAAACAGAAAATCTGTGACGAATTTGGTTAATGCTCTTGCTGTTGATGTTGTCGATTTTGCTGCAACGCCCGTTACTGGTTGTGCTCCGCTTAATGTTCTTTTTAGTGA
The DNA here is from genome assembly GCA_964593555.1 of uncultured Bacteroidia bacterium. Classification (GTDB taxonomy): domain Bacteria; phylum Bacteroidota; class Bacteroidia; order JAFLBG01; family JAFLBG01; genus CAZQIC01. The sequence continues at coordinate 13,172 of CAZQIC010000004.1, forward strand.
TTCTACTGTTGCAGATTCTGCTCTTACACAGTGGACCTGGAATTGGGGAGATGGAACATCAAGTACTATCTCAGCTAACACTGCTTCACATACTTATGTGCAAAGCGGATTTTATTCTGTTACACTTACGTCACAGGATGCGAACTCCTGCGTTCGAAGTAAAATAAAAGTTAATTATATAAATCCCACAAGGCCTGTTCCGTCATTTTCTGTTGATACGTTTGCCTGCCGTAATGAGGTAATAACTTACGATGCAACGGCATCTGTATCATCTGCACCAACAACTTATTCGTGGGATTTTGGTGATGGCACAAGTGCGCCGCCATCAGCAAGTGCTACAACAACGCATTCCTATAGTGTGGATGCGGTTTATGCAGTGACGCTTACGGTTACTGATAAAAATGGCTGCGATAGTTCAATGGTTATTAATGTGAGGGTGGAGCAGCCTGTTGCGTCGTTTTCCGATTCAACGCTTTCGTATGGCTGTGGTACTAAACAGGTAAAGTTTACCGATCATAGTACCGGTTTTGTAACCGGATGGAACTGGGATTTTGGTAATGGTGCCGGATCAACACTGCAGGATCCAACGTATACTTATACAAGTCCGGGATCATATACGGTTACGCTTATTGTTACTAATCTTGGTGGTTGTACAGATACCATGTCTGTTGATAGCGTTGTTGTTCCGGGCCCGGTTGGTTCGTTTAGTTTTGTGCCTTCATCGGGTTGCGTTCCTTTAACTGTTACATTCCATGCAACCAGTATTAACTCCGATTATTTTACCTGGGATTTTGGTGATGGAACTGTATTGACAAGAACTTTACTTACAACAGTAACTCATACTTATGTAAACAATATAAACGTAACGCCTATTCTTTTGCTCGGTGATACATTGCCAAACGGGCAACTTTGCGAATTACCTGCGACAAACCTCACAGGTAATGTGGTTGCAACATTCCTGTTTAATGTTAATGTTTTACCAGCCAGTCCAATAAGTATTACCGAAGAAGAAACTATTATGCTTGACCCAATAATCACAGGTAATCTTACAAATCTTCTTTCGTATAATTGGTCTCCGTCTCCGGGCTTAAGTTGTACTGATTGTACCAACCCAATACTAAGTGGTTTGGGTACAAATATGCAGTACGTATTAACAGTGACCGACGTTGGTGCCGGAGGATGTTTGGGTTATGATACGGTTGATGTTATTTGGGTGCCATGTATTGCAACCGCCATTGCTCCGAATGTGTTTACACCAAACGATGATGGTTTTAATGATGTGTTTACTATTAAAGGCGTTTGTATAAATACAAATTATGAGCTTACTATTTTTGACAGATGGGGTGTAGAGATTTTTTCAGCCAAACAACGAAGAACATTCTGGGATGGAAGAAATACAGCCGGTGAACTTATGCAGGATGGTGTTTATTATTATGTGATCCGTACCGATGATACTTTTCTGAAAGGTTTTGTGCAGTTGATTCGATAGATACCTTCCTTGTTTTTTTACAACTTAATTATTTTGCACAAGATCAGGACCATTATTTCAATGTTTTAACCAATCCAAAACAGGAGTTGTTTGATATGATTATTTTTTTTGCACTGCGGTTAGTTTCAATAATTTCCTTTTGAATATTTTTTTTCTTTTTCTCATCCGTTTCCTTGCTCAAGAATGCTGAGTATTGATCGAGATATGTTTTGTAGGTATTGCACAACGCTGCATCCGTCTTTTCAAATTGTTTGGTGTTTTTTGTTTCTCTATTTAGCAACACAGATTTTTCCAGTGATTCAATAGTCGGTTTTGATGTTACAAGTAAAGAATCAAAATTAGCTGATGTTTTTTCTTTCTTTTTTATTAGCTCCGATTTAATAAAATACAATTCACTCAGCACCTCATATCCATTTATTAAATTGATCGCAACCAGTTCCTTTACCGATTCTTTGGATGATTTGTTGTTCTTTAAAAGTTCCACTGCGTTTGCTGCCATACCAATTATTGAATCTGTTTGGCGGACTGTTTTATCATAAAAAGTAAAATAAGTATTCTCCAGTTTATACTTTAATGGAACAATAACACTTAATGCCAGGGGTACAATGTTCTGCGGGTTAAACTCAAGTGCCATCGCGCCATATTTTATTGACCTTTCAGGTACTTTCATGCTGAAAAAATTATTTACTGTATCACCAGAATTATAATTGGTGGGATTAGTGGTTTTTAAATGAGCATATATTTTTTCGTTGCTTGCTGAAAAGACTTTTATAGGAACGGGATTATTCAGCATTTGCCACATGGGAACTTCGGGAAGATGGGTGATCACAAATTCTTTAGGAGGTAAAAAAAAGAAATCATTGTTAAATTCTGTAACAAACCTGGCACCGAATAATGTTTTTTTAATAGATCCTGCAGCCCATGTAACATCAATTAAATGCCATTCGGCACCAATTTGTACTGCGTTCCAGGCATGGTCCGCCTCTGTGAATGGTTTCCCTGGCTGGTATCCATATCCTTTGCTATAACCGGCGATAACTTCGCAATTCAATTTCATCTGTTTGCATAGTTCCTTGAATAAATTGGCATATCCTTCGCAAACTGCTTTTCCTTTTTCAAAAACTTTTTCCGGCTTAGAAAAACTGGGTTTGCCCTTCATGAATTTTTTTACATCGTACACAACATTGGTTGCTATCCAGTAATAGACGCCGTAGGCTTTTTCACGGTCATCATCGGCATTGCTGCTAATAAAATTTGCCAGTTCATCAATTGATTTGAATTTATGTTTGGAATTTTTTTTGATGGCATCCTCTATGCGAGTTTGTGCATAAAGGGTATGTTGGAAAACTATAACACTGAAAAATACAAAAAAAGAAATAATTTTTTTTAATGAGAGCCTCATTTTTGGGTAGTCCTTCCGAGCTTATATATAGCGAATATACCACGAAATCTATATGAAAAAAACGGTCTTTTTCAATATAATTTCGGCCTCAATTAATTAGCTTTGAATAAATAAAATCGTTTGTATGAATTACTGGCTTGTTAAATCTGAACCCTCCGTATTTGCCTGGGAAAAGCTATTAAAGGATAAAAAGGTATGCTGGGATGGCGTACGTAATTACGCGGCTCGTTTAAATCTTCGTAAAATGACAAAAGGGGATCCTGTTCTTTTTTACCATAGTAATGAAGGTCTTGCTATTGTTGGTATTGCTAAGGTTTTAAAAGAAAATTACCAGGACCCAACCACCAAGGAAGATTGGAGTGCTGTTGATCTCGCCCCTCATAAAACATTGAAAAAACCTGTGGAGCTATCTACTGTTAAGGCAGACAGAAAACTTCAGAATATGTATCTCGTAAGGCAAGGCAGGCTATCGGTTATGCCTGTTTCGGAGGATGAGTTTAATCACATACTGGAGCTTGCAGGAACGAGCCTTTGATTATACCAAATTGTGTTTGTAAAGCAGCTTGTGCGTTTGAATAGAAAGGCTAATTGGTATTTTGCCGTGGGAAGAGTAGCGGACTATGTTGTATTAGCCGGTGGTATTACCACTTATTCTTTCTTATATACCGCTTATAATTTTGCGTTATTATATTGACTTAATATTCTTATTTTTAGCATTATACATATAGGGTATGCGTTTAACGAGGATAATTTTTGTGTTGCTGTTTGTGTTAGTATCAGGCGGTGCCTTTGCACAAACAGGCAGTATAAGAGGATTTGTTTATCAAAAGGAAAGCGGTGAAGCGGTCCTTTTCACCAACGTTTATCTTAAAAGCACGTCGCATGGTGCTACTACCGATGTAAACGGTTATTATTCTATCACAAAAATTCCTCCTGGTACGTATGTGTTAATGGTTACTTACCTTGGGTATGATACCCTTCAGGAGACTATCGTGATAAAAGCGAACGATATCATTACAAAAAAACTTATTATAGAAAAATCAAGCGTTCAGCTTGGTACAGTCGATATTTCTGCGGCTAAACAGGAGAAAAAACGCAAGGTAAATATTTCCGTAAATTCTATTACACCAAAAGATATTAAAAAGGTTCCTGCGGTTGGAGGAGAGCCGGATCTTGCTCAATATTTACAAGTATTACCAGGAGTAATATTTACCGGTGACCAGGGAGGGCAGCTATATATAAGAGGAGGCTCCCCAGTACAAAATAAAGTATTGCTGGATGGGATGATCATTTATAATCCTTTTCACTCCATAGGATTATTTTCAGTCTTTGATGCGGATATTATCAGCAATGCCGATGTATATACTGGTGGTTTTAGTGCTGAATACGGAGGAAGGATTTCATCCATTATGGATATTACAACGCGTGATGGTAACAAGAAAAATTATAGCGGAAAGGTTTCAACCAGCCCTTTCGGGTCAAAATTATTATTCGAGGGTCCCATCAAAAAAAGTACAAGTCCTGATAAAGGAAGTTCCTCTTTTGTATTGTCAGCGAAACATTCTTACCTCGAACAAACTTCAAGAACATTTTATACTTATGTAGATACCAATGGTCTTCCATTTAGTTTTACCGATCTCTATGGAAAAATATCTTTAAATGCTGCCAACGGAAGTAAACTTAATTTGTTTGGGTTTAATTTTTCTGATAATGTAAAATATCAATCATTATCAGAGCTTGGATGGAAGTCATATGGAGCAGGAAGTAATTTTGTTATAGTACCTGCGGCCTCACCTATCCTGGTGAGAGGAAATTTCTCTTATTCTTCCTACGACATACAAATGAAGCAGGAGGTTGATCTTCCCCGCAGAAGTACTGTAAATGGTTTTAATATGGGCCTCGATTTTACTTATTTTATCGGACGCAACGAAGTTAGATATGGTATAGATATGCTTGGGTTTAAAACCAATTTCGAATTTTATAACTCAGTTGGCCGTTTGATTGAACAGGAAGAGAATACCACAGAGCTTGCGGGATTCCTGAAGACAAAGTTCATTGGAAAAAAAAGAAGATTGGTGTTAGAGCCAAGTTTCCGTGCGCATTATTACGCATCACTTAATAATTTTTCGCCTGAGCCAAGGTTAGGGGCAAAGTATAATATAAACGATAATTGGAGACTAAAAATGGCAGGAGGACTTTATTCTCAAAATCTGATCAGCGCTACCTCTGACAGGGATGTGGTGAATCTTTTCTATGGATTTTTATCCGGATCCGAAAATCTTCCGCAAACATTTACCGAACAGGATGGTACAGTAAGAGAAATAAAACATAGCCTTCAAAAAGCGAGGCATGCGATATTTGGAGTTGAATATGATATTACCGATAACCTTGAATTAAATGTTGAAGCCTATAACAAAAATTTTAACCAGCTTACCAATATCAATCGTAATAAATTATTTGAAGATAATGGTGATAATGCACTTAGACCAGATTACCTGAAAAAGGATTTTATCGTGGAAACAGGCTATGCAAGAGGTGCAGACATGTTGTTAAAGTACGATCATAAGCAACTATACATATGGGCGGTATACTCACTTACATTTGTTAGGCGTTGGGATGGTTTTGTTGAATATGCTCCTCATTTTGACAGACGTCACAATGTTAACCTTGTTGTATCGTATGAATTTGGTAAACACAGGGACTGGCAATTTGATACCAGGTGGAATTACGGATCGGGGTTCCCTTTCACTCAAACACAAGGATTTTATGAGAAGTTAACTTTCCAGGATGGGATAAATTCTAATTATACAAATACCAATGGTGATTTGGGAATTATTTATGGAGAGCTGAATGCGGGTCGTCTGCCGGATTACCACAGATGGGATATCGGTATTAAGAAAAAATTTGAATTCACTGAAAGTTCTGTTTTGGAAGTAAGTGCGGGCGCTACTAATTTATACAACAGAAAAAATATTTTTTACTTTGATAGGATACAATATAAAAGGGTTAACCAGCTTCCAATTATGCCGAGTGTAAGTTGTAATTGGACGTTTTGACCCTTCGTCGCGCGTTCGACTGAGCTCACGCCGAAGTCTCAGGACTCAGTATACATTTGTGCAAAGGTCAGTCTGAGCCTGTCGAAGACTGTGCTGAGGAATTTTAGCCGTGTTTTTCTTTTAATAGGCCCACCACCTTTTTATCAATAGGAAAAGTAAAATCATTTTCACTTATCTCATTTAGTTTTATCCACCTGAACAATTGTGCGCCGTCTTTATTTTCGGTAAATACAAATTTATTTTCGATTTTAATTTTTTGCGGCTCAGGAGTTTTAACGAGGTAATAAATGCTAATGAGTTGATCATTCGGATTAAAGGCCGATGCCTGGAAATGATCAGTGGTGTAAAAGTGTTTAACTATTTCAATCTCAATATTTAACTCTTCTGTGAATTCTCTTTTAACGCAATCAATTGTTCCTTCACCATGATGAAGGCCTCCGCCGGGAAATTTGGTCATTTGCATTCCCATTCTTAACTCATCAGTTACCAGCACTTCGCTGCGCTCGTTAATGAGTATACCGTATACTCGTATGTTGAATCTTTTTTCCATTTTTTTTGTCACGTATTAACCCCTCTCCCTTGGAGAGGTTGAGAGAGGGTCTTTATCGCTCTCGTCATTTCCCTCTTTCCCGTAGGGCCAGGTAATGCCTCTACAATAAATCCTGCTGCTTTTAAATTTCGTTTTACCTGTCCTTTTGCACAATAGGTAGCAAGAATACCTTGCGGATTCATATTGGCATAAAGTTTTTCAAAAATTTCTTTTTCCCATAATTCAGGCTGTACTTGTGGTGCAAAAGCATCAAAATAAACCAGATCAAATTTAGTTGCAAAAATTTCCTGTTGCAATGTATTTTCGATCCTGGTAAATAAAAAAGAATTACTTAATTCAATTGGTGTATTTGCAACGCATCCATGTATTGATCTCAGTATAGTTTCTGCGTTATCATAATTCAAAATAGTTGTGTAATTCAACTGCTCTGTGATTTCTTTTTGCAATGGGTAAGGTTCGAGCGCAAAATAATTGACAGGTATTTGAATATTATTTTTTTGTAAATGGAGTAGGGTAAGCAAAACATTGAGTCCGGTTCCCAATCCTACTTCCAGTATATTTATCTGTGTGGGTTGTTGTTCTAATAGTTTCTGTAAGCCTGCATTGATAAAAACATGTTGCGATTCATTTACTGAACCATGTATGGAATGGTAATGTTCGTTGAGTGTGCTATTGAAAATAGTATGCGAGCCGTCATCAGTTGTTATAATATTCAATATTGAGTCTTTCAATTTTTTTGTTCTTTCAATATGTAACTTGTGCTTCGTCCTCCTCCTTCTGCTTTTGCAAGTATTTTTTTCTTTATCAAATCCTGTATATCCCGAAGAGCAGTGTCTGCAGAGCATTTAGTCATTTTGGCCCATTTTGAAGAAGTCAAATTGCCTTCAAAACCATCAAACAGTTTGTTAATCAGCAAACGTTGTCTTTCGTTTATTGCTGAGCGTATATGTTTGTCCCAGAATTTTGTTTTGCTTAATACCTGTTGTAATCTTTTTTCGGTGGAGTGTAAAGCCTTGCTGAGGCAATTTAAATACCATACTATCCAATTGGTTATATCTAAATTTCCTTTTTGAGTTTTTTCCAGTATGTCGTAATATGCTTTTCTGTCAATGCGTATTTGGGCCGACATGCTATAAAAACGCTGAGCATCATTATCGGCTTTTGCCAGCTGCATATCTGCTATGGCTCTTGCAATACGCCCGTTTCCATCATCGAAAGGATGTAGAGTAACAAACCATAAATGTGCTATGGCCGATTTCAAAACAGCATCCATCTTGGAATTTGTGTTGAGCCATTTCAAAAATGTTTTCATCTCTTTGTTCAACTGCTTTGCATCAGGTGCTTCAAAGTGTATATTCTCTTTTCCCATTGCGCCGGATACTACTTGCATTGGACCCGCATCACTGTTTCTCCAGTTACCGGTGGTTATTTTATGTACGCCGCTTCTTCCAGAGGGAAACAACGCATTTTGCCAGCCTAATAACCTGTCTTTGGTTAAGGGCCGGGCATAGTTTTGTGTAGCATCCAGCATCATTTCAACAATGCCGTCAATGTTTCTGTCGCTGGGTACCAGTCCTGCGATATCCAGTCCCAGGTGCCGCGCTATAGAAGAACGTACCTGGTGAGGATTTAATATTTCACCTTCTATTTCAGTTGATTTTAAAACATCGAGGGTTAGTGTTTGCAGGGTGGTTTCATTTCTTGAAATAAACCCAAGCATTTCCATGTTTCCTTTTAATCGCCCTTGTTTGTGGCGTACCGCAGCCAGTAAGGGCAATATAGCTTCGTTGTCCCATGTAAAATGGGGCCAATCTGCCCGTTGATGGATGTATTTATCGAATTTTAATCTCCGCAATTTTAATCTCCGCATTTATGCGGTAAATATACGTATTATTCTCCGCATTGTCAATATTATTCTCCGCAAAAGTGCGGTGAATAATGAGACTATTCTCCGCAAATAAATTTGTTTGTGGTTATACTGAACTCGTTTCAGTATCTTATATATTCCGCAGGATAACATATCCTGCGGAGCGGGGATTTTTATAAACGTGCGAATCCTTTGGATTCTTTAAAAAGTATGGATATTTCTTCTCGTAATGATGCCAGAGGCATCTCATGTTTATAAAAGTAATAATAGGTGCTTTTTCTGCGACTCCAGCCGGAGTCGAACATTGTGCAAATTGTCATTTTTATAAACGTTTGAATCCTCTGGATTCTTATAAAAAATCTAAACGGTTTTCTCGTAATGATGAACCCCTTAGGAGCATAGGAGATTCAACTTAAAATTATTTTATAATTAAACTGTAACAAACTCTAACGAGTCCGATAAAAAAAATAACCAGCGAAACAATTAATAAGACTGGTCCTGCAATAATTGTAAGTAGTCCGTCAAAGCCAATAGCTGTGGTGTCAGGCATAATGCTTAACATCAAAATAATAGAAATGTAAGTATTAAATGAAAGAAGACAGCCTAAAATAGTAATGACAGAATGAACAATAGTTGTTGTCGTATTCATTGGTTTATTCAAGTGATATAGAAAATGATAAACCAAGCCTGTCGTCAAAGAAAAGATCATAAGTGGAATAACAAAGCTCCAATAACCTATGTGTGTCGTGGTAAGGCATCCTTGGTCAATTGTCATTGGTCCGGGTATAATGATACTCGAATCGTTAGTTGTAAAACCAAAAATTAATAATAGAATGGATAGAATATAGAAAAGATAAAATGGTTGGAACTTTATATTTGACATTGCCAATAAAACTCTCAGATAAAATAGTTGTTTTACTTACTAATAATCTTAAACTCCGTCCTCCTATTTTGCTGGCGGCCTTCTTCGGTATCGTTGGTAGCAATGGGCTGTGAAAAACCAAATCCTTTAAACTGCATGCGGCCTTTTTCAATGCCTTTGCTTATGAGATAATTAACAACCGATTGGGCGCGGCTTTCGGAAAGTGGTTGGTTGTATGCTGCTGTACCAACATTATCTGTGTGCCCGGAGATCTCAATTTTAAGAGTAGAAATTTCGTTCATCAATGAAAGTAATCTCTCTAATTCATTGGTGGATTCTGTGCGCAAAGTAGCCTTGTTAAAGTCAAAGAAAATATTATTCAACACTATTTTACTTCCGACATCTAATTTGTTTAACTCAATGTCTTTTACAATTTCCTGGAACGCTGCCGTAGCAGGTATATCAAAATTTTCCGAGTGAAATAAATATCCATCTGCTTTTACGGCAATACCGTAATTTTTTCCTGCGGGTAATGAAACAAGGTATTTTCCTGAAACACTATTGGAAGTAAAGTTTGCGATGATCTCGTTCTTGCTATTATCAACTAGCTCGATTGATGCTTCCAATGGTTTTTTTGTTTTTGCATCCGTAACGGTTCCTTTTAAAATTGTAAGTTGTGCACTTGTTATGTCAACCGCGGGAGCAACTTGTGATTCTTTAACAGCACCATTGGCGCTGGAAAGTAATTTATCCTCTGTACTTAACACCGGGCTTTTTTCTGCACCCAGGAAAGTTACCATGTAAATATCCTTTTCGCCCAGACCGGTACTTTTGAACGAAGAAAAATATCCATGTTTACCACTGGCGGAAATTACAAAATCAACATCATCATCCGGTGAGTTAATAGGATAACCTAAATTAACAGGTGTCGACCATTTTCCTTTTTCATAAACAGATTTAAAAATATCAAGACCTCCCATTGTTTTGTGTCCGTCTGAAGAAAAGTATAATGTTTTTCCATCGGGATGCATGAACACGCTGTATTCCATTCCAGGTGTATTGATTGCTGCGCCAAGGTTCTCTGATTTCCCCCATTTGCCATCTCTGCCCATTGTCACTTTATAAACATCGTGTTTGCCAAAACTTCCGTCTTTACGGTTACTTACAAAATAAAGTGTACGTCCGTCTGGTGAAAAGCTGGAAGATGACTCGTGATATTCTGAATTTATACTTTTATTCATTTTATCCGGCTTAGACCATGTACTTCCTTTTAAAGTACATTCGTAAATATTTCCATCGCCGCCATCATCAATGTAGATCAATAATTTTTGTCCATCGGGAGAAAGTCCGATGCTGGCATCATGGCCTGATGTATTTATTGGAGCGCCAATGCTCTTTGCCTGGCTCCATTTACCATTGTTGTTGGTAGAAATATAAATGTCCTCAAAATATTTTTTGTCTTCAGTCTGTGGCTGGTCTTCCTCGCCTGATTTGCGGCGGGTAGTAAATATCATCACTGATTCGTCAGCAGAGATCACGGATCCGTAATCAGCATATGGCGAATTTATTTCTTTCCCAACGTTATCAATAAAAACACGAGCGGGTTTTGAGACAAGGTCTATTCCTGTGTTGCATTGAACAATTCGTTTGGTGATTTCTTCGCTCTTGGCGGCCGCATTATCTCCCGATATTTTTTGCTGATATTGTTTGTAAAATTTTATTGCTTTTTCCCAATCCATATTTAATTGATACGCCTGACCAAGCATATAATCTATTTCGGGATCAACATCTGTATCTAATGAATAAGCCTTTTCAAGAAATGGTAAAGATTTTGTGCGGTAACTCGAAAAAAGGTAGCAATTGCCAATTTTCATATTGAGTGCGGCATTGTTTGGATTAAATGTATTGGCTTGCAATAAAAAAGGCAGGGCTTCGGAATACATAAATGTTCCAACCTCGTACAGTTTGTTGCCTTCTTTTAAATTTTTTACAGCGGCTTTTAAGCCATCTTTATCATTGGGGAAATTTTCTTTTGTGAATTCAATGTTTTGTGAAAAATTCAGCAAAGGAATTGCCAGCAAAAAAAGTAAAGCAAAAAAACGAATGGATTTAAAAAATGTTGCTTTCATTTATTTTTTGCAATCAAGTAAATAATTTTTTGCAATTTGCATGCCAAGTGTTGAGGCTTTTTCCCAGTCGGCACAAGCCCCGGGAAGGTCTTTTTGCATTTCTTTTGATATGCCCCTGTTTAAATAAGCTTCACCATACTGGCCATTAATTGCAATTGCTTTTGTGTAATCATCAACAGAACCTTTATAATCTTTCATTTTAAATTTTGCCGCAGCTCTATTGTTCAATGCATAATAGTAGTTAGGGTTCAATGAAAGTGCCATATTGAACATGGTAATGGCGTCTTCATATTTACCATTGTCGTATTGAGCAGATCCTAAACTGTTGTATAAAATATAATCATCTTTTTTAATTTGAACCGCTTTGGTGTAATCCTCAATAGCACCTTTCAGATCACCTTTTTTCTTTTTTACGCTGGCTATGTTTCCATATACGAATGGAATATCTGGCATTGCAATAAGTGCTTTTCTGTAGTCAGTAAGTGCTCCGTCATAATCTTCTAATTGTCTTTTGGCGCTGGCCCTGTCATTGTATGCAAAAGCATAATCGGGTTTTAACTTTATGGCCTGGTCGTAATCTTCAATGGCACCTTTATAATCTCCTCTTTCGAAACGAAGTCCGCCGCGGAAATAAAAATTTTGTTCGTTCAATGGCCTTATGGAAATTGACTTATCATAATCGGCTTCTGCAGCGGCATTGTTTCCTAATGATTGCTGTACGCGGCCTCTTCCAAAATAAGCGTAATCAGATGAAGGATTTAATTCAATGGCTTTATTATAATCATCCAGGGAGTTTTGAGTGTTCTTAAGTTCAAGATGTGCAGCAGCTCTGTTGCAATAGGCTTTTTCAAATTGCGGGTTAAGTGTTAAAGCTTTGTTAAAATCACTTAGCGCTTCAGTATATTTTTGTTTATTGAATTTTTCTACTCCACTGTTGTAAAATTTCTGCGCTTCCTGTTCTTTGTCAACCGTATAGGCTTTAACAGTATCAACCTGGGAAAATAGCTGGCAGGTGGACAGGAGCAATACTAAATATGTAAATAGTGTTTTCACCAATATGAAAATAGGTGAAATAAAATTAAGAAGAAATAATTCCCCACGGTTATTTAATGCCGTATATTATGAACAGGTCAATTGTGTATAACAGTTATAAAAAAGAGAAGGGGCCTCCCCAAGCCCCTTCTCTGACAAAAAACAACACTATTAATTAATTGTTGTTTAATATTAGTTTTTGAGTATATAACTTCTCATCAATTTTAATGGTGACTAGGTATATACCGTTACCGAAACCTGTGGCATCCCATTTTACGGTTTGTTTTCCGCTTTGTTCATCGATGTTATTTTTCAGATTTGCTACTTCCTTGCCTATCATATCATAAACACTGACCGAAACCGAAGCTTTTTTAGTAATGGTATAGGATATATTTGTTACCTCACTGAAAGGATTGGGATAGCTGCTAATATCGGTTCCAATTTCCTTGTCATCTTCCACGCTCATGGATATCATTTGAACACCGTTTGCCTGTGAAACCGTTATGTTAGCGCATATGGAATCGGAACATTGTGTGTTTGGATTATATATTGCCAGGCAAACAAGATAGTTCCCTGGTGTGCTGTATGTGTGTTGCGCATATTGAGATGTAGAAGTGGTTCCATCACCAAAAGTCCAGAAGTACGTAAGGCCGGTTGAAGGTGTTGATGTACTGTAGAAATAAGCAGCAAACGCACTACTTGTATCAGGATATAAGCTAAATGAAGCCTGGCATCCGCTTATTCCACCAACTGTAATATATTGGCAAATTGAATCTGAACATGTTTGTATGGAATCATATACGTATAAACATGCAAGATAAGTTCCGGGGTTGGCAAATTGATGATATGGATATTGTTGATAGGAATAATTGCCGTCTCCAAATGTCCAGTAATAAAATAAACCACGGTTTGTTGAGTTTGGATAAAACCCAACATGATTTGCTGTGTCAGGATAAGTTGTAAATGATGCATCGCAATTTCCTGTTCCGCTGTTTACAGTTATATATTGGCACAATGAATCTGAGCATGTTTGTAAGGAATCATATACGTATAAACAGGCCAGGTAAGTGCCCGGTGAACTATATTGATGATATGGATATTGAAGGTTTGAAGATGCCCCGTCTCCAAATGTCCAGTAATAAAATAAACCACGGTTTGTTGAGCTTGGATAAAACCCAACTTGATTTGCTGTGTCAGGATAAGCTGTAAATGATGCATCGCAATTTCCTGTCCCATTATTAATGGTTATATATTGACAGGTTGAATCCGAGCAAGAGTAAGTGGAGTCATAAGTGTATAAGCATACCCAGTAACTTCCATTAGCATAGGTGTGATTTGGATTTGTTTGGTAAGAATAACCTCCATCACCAAATGACCATTGAGAGATTGAAGCGCCAGAAGCGGTTGATGTATTGGCAAAAGAAACAGTACTGCCGCTAGTTGAATAGTTGAAATTTGCCTGGCAATTTTGAGCCGCGGCTCTGTTCGTTGAGAATATTCCAAACGCAATTATAAAAGCGCTAAGCTTAATGAGCCTGGATATTAGTCGTGATGTGGTTGAAGTTTTCATTTTATTATTGTTTCGTTTTTTTTATTTAGTTAACGATACAAATATGAAACACTTCTTTAATCAGGGCAAAATAAAGGTTGGTTTTTATTACTTATACAAAGTATGATTTTAAATATAAGTAGTGTGAATTTTTAATAAAATTGGAATAAATAACATTTATATCATAAAAAATATTACTCGTTCAGATTTGATTAATTGGTGGTTTAATAATTGTGGAGATCAAAGACCTTGATATCCGGATAATGAGTATTGAAGTAGCCGTGACCCTTTATTACATTGCTGGGGTAGTTTACGGGTTCACCAGTGATCTGGTTAAACAAGCCGCCTGCACGTTTATATGCGGTTAAAAACTGGTAATAACCTTCACTTATATTCGCGATCGCAACTGCAATAGTATCGGTTGGTCCTATGCCGCTTAACTGCGTTTCGTTGGAATAAACATTATCATCAAAGGTGAGGTCGCTTAGCAATTCAAGTTCAGTCAACACTTTATTAGAACCGACAGAAAATATACGATTGATATCAAAACCTGTTCCCGAACGTTTTACATAGTAATTAATGGCATACCAGTTTTTCTCAGGCAAATCACTGAACTCAAACTCTACTCTTACTGTTGTATCGCCGGGGTTTCTTGTTATTACCGGGTACACTGTGTCAAATGGAACTTTTGGAAGCAGCGAACTTTCGGCTGTTATTTCCATTCCCGTTGCAGGATCTTTTGCATACAATGAATAAGTGCCGTAACTATATTGCAAGGTGTTTGTACTGATGTAAATGCCGGACGTTAACATATACAGAGTGTCAGTTTCTCCAAGATAGCTTACAGTAACTAATGCGTCACTCACAAGTACATTGTCTAAAAAGTTTGAAGCAACAGTATCCCCTTGAGTTGAGTTGGAAAGTGCACTGAAACTTCTTGTCAGTGCAACGATCATTGTTTGGCCGGGTATGATCTGAGATGAAACAACTAACGTTGGCCGATGGCCTTCTATTTCAATATCAATTGGTTTTGGCAGGCATGCCGAAAGCAATAGGCATAAAACAGTAAGTGGAGGAAATATATATTTATTTTTTTTCATCAGAATTTAAAATTATAAGCTACTGAAGGTATAAATCCAAACAATCCTTTTGCCTGGTATTTATATGTTCCATTGTCATTCGCAACAATTTCTACTTTATAAGGCTGCGCTCTGTTGTATAAATTGTATGCTCCAAAATTCCATTCTCCTTCTACCCAGTATTTTCTTTTCTTGGTTTTAAGAATAAAGTTAATGTCCATTCTGTGTGAAGGCGGCAGTACAATTGCATTTTTGCCTGAATAAATATTTAAAACATCCACATTGGAAAGGGCGGAGTTAGGCATGAAAAAATTCCCCTTTAAGGCGGTGAATCGTTGCCCTGTACTGAATATCCATACTGCGGAGAAGCTAAAACGTTTGGTAAACTCATATGTTCCTACCAATGAAAGGTCATGCCGCTTGTCGTATTTCGCAAAATATTTTTCTCCGTAATTTAATTTATCAAATTTTCTTGTGGCCCATGATAAGGTATAGCCAACCCATCCAGTAAATTTCCCGGTTGATTTTTGTAAGAAAAATTCCAGGCCATAAGCCGCTCCTTTTCCCCTTATAAGTTCATTTTCGTAGTTGTTGTTTAATAATAAAACCGCACCTTCTTTGTATTCAATAAGATTGTTCAGCCATTTGTAATATGCTTCAACTGTTAAAAGACTTTTTATCTTTTTTATTTTTTGTACATAACCAACTGCGAGTTGATCAGATGATTGTGGTTTTACATTTTTTGTAACCGGATACCAAAGATCTGTTGGTAATGCAATTGATGAGCTTGAAACAAGATGCATGTATTGTTTCATTCGGGAGTACCCAAATTTTAAACTTTGTGTTTCAGACAACGCATAGTTCAATGAAAACCTGGGCTCAAAGCCCCAATAATGGCAGCTGTCTCCGGATAAAGATGAGGTTCTGAATCCATAATAAATTTTAAAGAGACTATCGAGCGTTCTCTCGTGTCCGAAATAAATCCCAGATTCATTGGTAGTGATCAATTTTCCTTGCTGGGATCTTAAGTACTCCGATATTTCGCCGGAGGTATTTACTACATTGGGTCGGAAACCGTGACTAACAAATGAGTATCCGCAAGTGATATGACTTTCGGGTGATTCAAATATCTCTACATCTTCTTTTATACCAATGTCCTTTATGTTTGAGCGAACCAGGAAAGAATTTCCGGGAATATTTGCTTCAACATCGTAGCGAAATTTTGTATAAACCAATGATGTGTTTGAGAAAATTCTGGAATCAAAAATATGATTCCACCTAGTAGTAAAAGTAGTGTTGCCTAATTTAAATCCTCCTTCAAAAATTCCGGAATCACTAGGGGCGGAAGCGGCCAGTATATCATCACCATCATAATAACTAAAGTAAAGACGGTCCTTATTTGAAATTTTATAATTGACCTTCATGTTTATATCATAGAAATAATACGGCAGTACATTTTTTCCACCATAAGCCATTTTAAAAACTTTATCAATATAAGATCTGCGGCCTGCTAATAGAAATGACATCTTATCTTTTTTCAGTGGACCTTGAATAGTAAGTCTCGAGGAGAGTAATCCAATACCGCCATCAACTCTCCAGTGTTCCTGGTCACCATCTTTCATCCTTATATCCATTACCGATGATAAACGGCCTCCGTATTTTGAAGGAAACCCACCCTTAATAAGCGTTACATCTTTTAATGCATCATTATTGAACACGGAAAAAAAACCGAACAAATGCGATACGTTGTATACAACGGCTTCATCAAGCAAAATAAGATTGTCATCTCCCGATCCACCACGCACGAACATTCCATTTTGCCCTTCGCCGCCACGCTTAACGCCAGGCATTAATTGCATTACTTTTATTATATCGGTTTCTCCTCCTATAGTTGGTATATTTTTTATTTGCTCAATAGGAATTCTTATCACACCCATTTGTGTAGATTTTACTTGTTGCAACTGTTCATCTGCAGTAATAACAACCTCTGTGAGTTCATTTTTTACCGGAGATAGTTTAGGGTTAATCACAATATTTTTGTCGAGTTTTATTTTTTTAATAATGGGTTCAAAGCCTAAATAGTTAAAACAGATCTCGTATTCTCCGGCAGGCAGAGAGAGGGAATAGAAACCATATACGTTTGTACTTGTACCTTGTGTTGTTCCCTTTATAAATGCCAGCGCTCCAATAGCCGATTCGCCGTTTGTAGAGTCTGCAATGTAGCCGCTGATAGTAAATTGCTGCCCATAAATTTTTATTGAGCAAATAGTAAGAAAAAGAAAATAGAAGCTGAACTTTTTCAAGATGAGGTATTTGGGGTAAACACGCTATAATGTTTTAAGTAAGACTATTAACGGGTGTGAAAAGTTACAAAGATTCTTTAATAAAATTTAACATTTAAAGGTCCTTTCTTTTCGTGTTTTATGATAAAATAAGTGCTAAAATTCGTACTTTTAGGATAATCCAGGAAATAGAATGGCACTGTTAGGATCAATTCTAAAGCGTACAATAGCCCTAAAAAAAAGGATCCCAAAGATCCGGAAAAAGGATGCATATAAAATGCAGCAGAAGGTATTGAGGGGGTTGATGGAGACCGCAGAGTTCACTGCTTTTGGAGAACATTATTCGTTTTCAAAATTATTGAATGAGACAGACCTGGTAAGTGCTTATAAAAGCAACGTTCCGGTACACGATTATAACTCCATTTTTCAAAAATGGTGGTACAGGTCGCTAAATGGCGAACCTTATGTTTGCTGGCCAGAGCATATAAAATATTTTGCATTGAGTTCGGGTACATCCGAATCGTCAAGTAAACATATTCCGGTTACACGCAAGATGTTAAAGGCAATTCAAAAAACAAGCGTACGTCAGATCATGTCGCTTGCGAATTACGAGCTGCCAAAAGATCATTTTGAAAAAGGAATTTTAATGATAGGGGGGAGCACCCATCTTAATTTTAATGGAAGTTATTTTGAAGGCGATCTCAGTGGAATTACCACCGGTAATATTCCTTTTTGGTTCCAGCATTTTTATAAACCGGGAAGACGCATTGCAAAAGAGCGTGACTGGAACTCGAAACTTGATGAGATCACAAAAAATGCAAAGAACTGGGACATCGGCGTTGTGTGCGGTGTTCCGGCCTGGATACAAATATTATTCGAACGCATTATAAAATACCATAATGTAAAAACCATTCATGATGTTTGGCCAAATTTGTTGATGTATGTGCACGGCGGCGTTTCATTTGCTCCATATAAAAATGGGTTTGAGCGTTTGTTGTCCAGGCCGCTGATATACCTTGATACTTACCTGGCCTCTGAAGGATTTATCGCTTACCAGGAACGGCCTGGAGCAGAGGGAATGAAAATGGTACTGGACAATGGATTGTTTTATGAATTTGTTCCTTTTACAGAAGCAAATTTTGATCAGGATGGAAGCATTATTCAGCATCCGGAAACTTTTACTATAAAAGAAGTAAAGGAAAATGTGGAGTATGCAATATTGCTGAGTTCATGTGCAGGAGCATGGAGATACCTGATAGGTGATACAATAAAATTCACATCACTGGAACATCATGAAATATTGATTACCGGGCGTACCAAACATTTTTTAAGTCTGTGTGGAGAGCATTTATCGCAGGATAATATGAACAGGGCAATAGAGATGCTTGCAGAAGAATTTGATCTGGATATAAAAGAATTTACTGTAACCGGCATTAACTACGAATCGTTGTTTGCGCACAAGTGGTACATTGGAACAGATGATAAGGTGGATGTTAACCTTGTTAAAGAAAAACTTGATGATTTTTTAAAAGTGCTGAATGATGATTACCGTGTTGAGCGCATTGCGGCGTTAAAAGATATTTTTATTGAGATACTTCCTTCACATATTTTTTATGATTGGATGAGAGAGAGGGGTAAGGAGGGGGGACAAAATAAATTTCCAAGAGTGTTAAAAGGTAATCATCTTTCTGAGTGGCAAGCGTTCCTTAAAAAGAATAATTATACCAAGGAATGAATTTAGTCATTGAAGCTTTATATAAAGGATTAGGTTTAGGTTTTGCCTTGTGCATTTCCATCGGGCCCTCTTTTTTCGCTTTGATAAAAACAAGTATTGATAACGGGTATCGCTCGGGTGTCGCGCTTGCCATTGGAATATTTATAAGTGATCTGTTGTGTGTTGCCCTTGCTTACCTGGGCGCCTCGCAGCTTTTTATGAACCCACAGAATAAAATTTATATTGGAATTATTGGTGGAACAATATTGGTAGTATTTGGAGTGTTTTATTTTTTTCAGAGTAATCCTGCCGCTGCTACTGATAAAAAGATAGAAATAAAGAAAGTGAATTTATGGTGGATGATGTTAAAAGGATTTATTCTTAACACATTTAATCCTGCAGTAATTATGTTGTGGGTAGCCTGGGTAGGATTAATAAGCTCTAACGAAGAGTTTAAACAAATTCATCTTATTATTTTCTTTGCGACATCATTACTCGTTGTATTATTTACAGATATACTTAAGTCAGTTGCTGCGAATAAGATCAGGCGTTACCTTACACCGTTTATTTTAAAATGGTTAAATCGCCTAGTGGGAACCATTTTAATAATAGTGGGTCTTAATCTTATTTATAAGGTGTTTTATTAAAGTGTTTACACGATCATTTTAATTTTCTCTGCAATATGGTTAGTTGTCTTCTTTGAGATCTTTAGTTTTAAGGCAAGTTTTTCCCAGCTTTGAAAACTTTGACTTATCTCATTAATTATTTTTTTTGGATTTTTGATAGAATATTCACTGGCAACATGAAGAATATCTTTTAGATTGACATTTTCGTTTTTGCCATTTATGGAGAGAAAATGTGGAGTGGTTCTGCTAAAGTTTTCGTTATAACTAAATGTTAAATCATAAGCCGGAGATAAATTCCATTCTCCCTTTTCATCCATATTGAAGCCGAAATTTTTAGTATGATCATCGACATTTCTACCCATAATGTTAAAAATCATTATTCTGAATAACTGTTCTTTTGCAGAATAATTTAAATTCAATCTGTTTAAAATGGAAAATATCTGTTCATAAGAATAAGTGTTTGGCAGCCTAAAATTCATTCCGGCAAATGCATGTAAGGTTTGAGTATGTATTTTACGCCCATTTACACGGTCAAACCTTTTGGTCATAAAATAATAATCATTTTCAATTTTTTTTAGCTCAGAATCCATCATAATAATTTTAGATTCTTTGGCCATCTGGTAATATGCATATTCAATTTTACCTCTTTCTTTATCTGATTGCAGTCCAATATCCCTATTGAATTTTAAGATCCAGCTATCCTGGTCGTTTATGGGTAAATTATCTCCGCGATAAATATCGCCAGTTTTGTTATCAATATTAATCAGCACTTTTGGTTGAGCTCCACCGGGTGATGTTCCAATATGAAAAAGATTTGCCATATCATCAATATTGGCTATGGGCTTGTTATTCATTAATGATATTGATACTTCATTTAGTTTTTTTATGTTCAATAATTGAGAATTAGTTTGCTTATGTTTTGCAGGTTTAAATTCGAGGGCTCCCATCCCTCTATTGCCTATATAAGCAAGTTTTTCTATTGGAGTAAGATCCCTGTAATTTTTACCTTCCCTTTCGAGGTATTTTGATAATAATTCAGTTCCAAATTTGTCCGGTAACGAATCTGATATGAAAAGAGGCAATCCTTTATCGGTATCAAACAATATACTGCCCTCGCTAGTGTTTTCAATTGAAGATATTATTGTTTTAGATGTAGGGTTTATTAATGGCGATAGTTGAATACCGCTTTTAATAAAGCTTTCAGCGTATTCAAATATGCTGGTATTTTTTTTCTCGTTCCAAACAATAACTCCTGCCAGCTTTTCCCATATAATAACTTCTAATAGCTTCATTTTTTGTATCCTCCTCTTTTTCTTTTTTTCTTTTCCTTTTCATAAATTTCCATTGGGGTTAATTCATATTCTTCTTCTTTAAAAAAAAATTCAAATTTATCCAGCATGTTAAGTGATCGGGATATTGATATTAATGAAGCAATAGAAAAATTTCGGCCTTTTTCAATTTCTGCAATGGAGCTTCTACTCATTCCTGTTTTTTGAGCCAGTTCGGTTTGTGATAAATTAGCCTCTACACGTAAGGACTGAAGTTTTTCGCCCCATTTTCGTAATAATTCCTTATCGGAATAATTTGAATATATATGCTCCATATACAAATGTACTATAAAAGAGTCAATAAATCAAGTTAATAACAATAATGACTTGTTTATAGTACACTAAAAATAGTGCGTTCATTAGTCATGTATTGCTTACTGATATACTTAAATCTGTTGCTGCGAGCAAGATCAGGCGTTACCTTACTCCCTTTATTTTAAAATGGTTGAACCGTTTGGTATTACTGTTCGGAACATGTTGGAAGCAAAGGATATGTCACTCCTACGGAGTTTTTAGATGAGGGGAATTCTGTTTTCTACAAATATGTCGCTCCTACAGAGCTAAAATAGTCCCAGAGGGACGATATCTTGGTAGAAAAAATAAAATCTTTAACATCAAGCCCTGTAGGGGCTATATAAGGTTTCGAACAGTAATGCCGTTTGGTAGGAACAATTTTGATAATAGTGGGATTGAATCTTATTTAAAAGGTGTTTTACTAGATTGGTTTGTTAAAGTGTTAGAGTAGGGCATTTGTTCTATTAGGCCCAATTTAATTATTTTTGTTTTTGATAAGAAGATCTCCGCTATCAAAATACAGGTCAATTTTCTTCGTCCCATCAGCACTGAATTGTTCCCAATGCCCATGTGGCAGTCCATTTTTTATTGTATATGTTCCTTTTATTTTCCCGTTGTCGTGATAACAGGTGTCCGTGCCTGTGTATTTTTTATAACTCGAATGAGTTGCGCAGTTGATGTCGTAATAAATACCACCCTCCTCAAAAACCAATTCACTCAGAACTAATTCGTCAGAATCTTTAGTCCGTTCACATGAATAGGTAGATAGAATTAAAATTCCAAACAACAGCCTAAATATTGTAGTCATAAGATTTGGCATAAAGGTTTGCGCAGTTGCGTTCGGGCGTTACTTACCTCCCCAGTATCGCCCTTATATCCGGCTTAAAATAATTATTGCTTTTCAGGATCTTCCCGTCATCACGGAAAATTGGTTTTCCGTTTTCATCCAGCTTCGACATATTGCTGCGGTGTATCTCATCGAATACTTCTTCAATTTTGTGTTGCAGGCCGTGTTTTAAAATGGTGCCAAACAATATATATAATTGATCACCTAATGCATCGGCAATTTCTATCATGTTGCCTTGCTTGCAGGCATCGAGGTATTCATCATTCTCCTCTTTCATTAAAGTATAACGCAACTGGTATTCTTTCTCATCAATGCGTTCGCACATTTCGTCGCGGTTGCCAATCAAAAATACTTCATGAAATTCTTTTACCTTATTTATTTTTTCAATTAAAATAGTGTTGGTGTCTCTTCCTTCTTTTTGCATTTTATTTTTTATAAATAATTGGTTTATCACCACACGATTCTTGACAAACTACCATTGACGTATTTTTTAACTGATTGATCACCAGTAAGTTCCTTGATAGGGTGTGGTAGCCCGAAAATCCGCCGTGCTCGGGTCCGCTAGTGTGTATACGGATCGGATTTTCTTGACTTTTTTTGGTTACTTTTTTGGTCCAAGCAAAAAAGTGACAAGAAAAATAATATTCGAATGGTTTTCGATTAATAGAAAATGTCATTTTATATTGCTTTTTTGTAAAAAATTACTACTCGAACTGACTCCGTACGTTGGTTACGCTTAACCATGCAGAAGGGTTATTTTTTTGTTTTACCCTGCGCCAACTTTTTTTCTTCGTAACGTTTGTTGAGGCCTTCAACAATTTCGTTTGTTATATCCAGGCTGTCTGATGCGTAAAGAATATTTCCCCCCAACGGGGCATATGCAAGTATATAGTTGTAGTTATTATCCTTATTGTACTCAATTAAAAAAGCATTAATATCCAATTGTATTTCATTATTCCTTTTTTGCATATCATCCATTAGTCTTGACAGTTCATCTTCCATGCCTTCTAGTTCGGCTTTTCTTTTTCCCAGGTTTTCTTCAATATTTTTTTCCTGGTCCAGGGATAACAGACCTTGCTGTCCCTTTTGCTGATACTCCATATAGTCGGTCTGCAGACTTTGGGCTTTTATCTGGTAATTTTTTTCCAATGAAGTTTTGTGGGACTCTGCTGTCTCTTTTAATTCTCTGGCGTAATCAAATTTTTCAAAAAGACTATCGGCATCTATGTACACAATCTTAGAAGCCTTTATATCCTTAGGAGAAATTGGGGTTACGGTACTTTCATCTGAAGCACCCGCTGTTGCAGTTTCTTTTCCGGATGCGAAGTGTAAATAATATAAATAACCAACTGCCGCAATAAGCAGGGCATTAAGAATTAACGAAATGTTTTTCATTTGTATAGATTATAAAGTGTCAATAGATAGATCTGACAAAGATAAAATAAACCCTTGTATAGAGATAAAATAGGACCTTAGAATTTATTTGGCTTCTACCAGGATGCGGTGCTGGAAAAGTGTCAGTAAAAGTTCATTATCCAGCTCAATATCTTCCTTTGTATTCAATTCCTCTATAATAGCTTTTGTAGCCTTGCTGCCGTCAAAAATATCTATCACTACATTTGGGAGTTCAAATGATGTATCTATCGAGGCAAGTTTTATTGTATAACTATCCTCCCCGGCTTTTTTGAAAACCAGCTCTTCGTTTTTCTTAAGCTTCTCTGGTATTGTAGTCATCTTGTTCTTTTTGCTCTCAAGGTCTTTTACCAAGATTTCGTTTTGAATACCAACAATTGAATTGTATTCTTCTTTACTCAGTTTATTTACCAATTCAAAACACTTGATATAAAATTCTGCTTCCTTTCCCTGCCAGTTTCCCCATAGTTTCTGGTAATCTGCTTCTGTAGTAGGCAGGTTATCCAAATCCTCCAAGCTTAAATTGGAATTGTTTTGTGTTGGAGAGAGGATCGTATTTATAACATCTGTAAGGCTGCTGAGATCAAGCTTCAGCAAACAGTATTTTGTTAAGTTTGTTTGTGAATAGACAAGGTATCCTTTTACTGAATCCCAAAACATTTTTCCGTTTTGTGCCGCAACTGTTTTACAAAAAAAAGTAGAACAAACGGACTCCCTGTATTTCCATACGCTGCAATATCCATTTTCTTTAATAAAGTAGGGGCATAGCAGTGTTGAACTGTTTCCGAAACCGGCCCCACTGCCATTGCTATAAATAATGTTGTATATTTTGGGAGCATAAACACCTGCGGGACTAACTCCTGTACGTGCTGTTATTCGTTCGTGTATCCTTTTTTTTCCTTCATCCATCTGCGGATCTGGATCGGAGAGTATTCCACCGATCAGATAGTTGGGAAGAGAGGGATGATAAGTACAGCATTTTTTATCAGGCAAAAAAGGCCGCATTGCCAACTGCTCTTTGTTTTTGTCATCACCGCACACCATAGCACAATTGGCGCAGGTGGCAAATGTTTCTTTTGGAACAGTCTCATTAAAAATATCCGGGAATAGCTTATGGTATATTACGGGTAATTCCAAATTTATTTTTTGCTGAGCCATACTTCTATCTTTTTACTAAAATAAATATAATATCGATTGTTATTAAATGATTATTTAATGCATGCGCAAAAAAAAACTCCCCTGAGTTTTCAGGGGAGTTTTTTATGAGACTAACTTAAGACTATTGATCTTGAGCTAAAATGTATTTTACATACATTGTATAAACTCCAGGTTGTGCGTAAGCATCAGCGTTAGAGATCAATGTAGTAGCAGCACCAGCAGCAACAACTGAAGCAGCTGTATTATTAACTGCAGTAGCAGCATCGTGTGCAGGGAATTTTGCAGGTAAACCTGGAACAATTCTGTAATCCATTACATAGTAATAGTCACTTGTTACACCAGTCTCTAACAAATAGCTTCCACCAGCAACTGAACAACCAGCAACGGTAGTAGAACCACCAGCGATGTATTTTTCAGAAGCTGTAGCAGCGTTTGAAGATAATGGAGGATTGTAAGGAGTAGCGTTGCTTGGGCAATATACTAAGTTATCACTAGCAATAGTGTTAGCTGTAGTACGGATTGCGAAAGGATCGCTATAATCACTTTCTGCAGCTGTCATAGAACCAGCGCAACCAGCGATTGTAGGGTTTCCAGGGAATTGGTGTAACTCAAGGGATGTTAAAGGAATCTCGTCAACCTCGTTAACACCAATTGATGTTCCTTCGTATTGAACTTGATTATCCCAAAGGTAGTCACCTACGTTGCTTTGAGAAAGGCCTGCAGCCCAAAGATCCCAAGATACTGTAGCACTAACCTTCAAAATTGTAGCTCCGTATTTTGTAATACCAGAGTAATACTCATTAATTTCATCAAATGTAAAGTCCAATTGCTCAGGGCCTTCCATTTTAAGTTGCAAAATAGGCTGCAAATCCATTGTAATTGTGACATTTTTTTCGTCGTTTAACTGCGCGAATGCAGTAGACGTGGCAGCCACAGCTACAACACAAGCCGCTGATCTTAGATACTTTTTCATAGTGGTCGTTTTTAGTTTAACAATACAAATATAACTGATTAATTGACAAAAACAAGTAAAATGCTGTTTTTAATGGGAATTTAATTGGTTTTTACGTTGAGAAAAGGCAATTGTTACGTTTATTCCACTTTAAATTCCAAATCGGCAGCTTCAATCTCTTCTTTACTTCCAAAATCAAGCACTGCGGTTGCAACATAGTTGCCTTTTGCAAGGCTACCAGGCAGTTTAAAATCCAGTATTCTTTCCTTCGCAGGAAAGATTGTAAACTGCTTTACAAATAACTTTTCTTTGTAGCCGGTGTTCAAATTATTTACTTCAATATAAAGCTTACAAAAGCCAAGACCATCGCCAACATTTTTAGCATTAACCGAAACGTATTTATCTGTCTTGTCATAATTGAAATTAAATTTTGTGATCTCTACTTTATTTAATTTAACATTGGGCGGATTTTGAAATATATACACACCAAATCCAAAAACGGGAATAATACCCATTACCACATTGTCTTTTTCATTATTAGAAGGAGTTATATATTTTTTTTCTGTTGTTTGGTCTACCATTATTAAACACCATGCCGCTTTGTATGAATTTGGTTCATCAGGTATAGTTAATGTTATAGCAATTTTTTTTGCTTCACCCGGTTTAAGCTCAATAAAGCTGGGTGTTATGCTAACGTTTTTTGATAAGCCATACTCAAATGGCGTTCCTCTTGGAAGCTGCGCAACAGCCCCTTTATCGTTCATGTCGTAATCAGAAACACTTACTTTAAATTTCTCATGCCTCCGGGTATCATTAGTAACTGTAATGTATTTTGTTTCGGTAGTACCTGGCTTAGTTCTGAAACGAATATTAGATGGAGAAACTGCAATTCCCATATCTGTAATTCCTGTGTCAGATCCTGCAGGGGCGGCAACCGGCGCAGGGCTGGGAGCCGGAGCTGCCGAAACCGTTGAAGCAGGTACCGGTGTTGGTTCATTTTGTTTTGTAGAATCGGTCACCTGCGAAAAAACAGAATAATGACAAAAAAAAGAAAAAAGAAAAATTGAAATACTTAAGCTTTTAGTCATTTTGTTCATATGATAAACCTATCCGATTATAACTATGGTAAAGTTACTAATTCTTACTTGTTTATCAATAATATTTCTACCCTCATATTTTTCTTTATTTCATCCCAGTTTTTTGTTGATTGATAAACGGGCCGGTCTCCGCCATAGCTATTGATTTTTATTCGGCTTTCATTTATCCCATAGCTCATTAGTTGTGCTTTTATCTTGTTTGCTCTCGCAAGTGATAATTGTTTGCTTGTGCCTTCAAAAAGCCACTCAATATCTTTTTTTGAAATTATTTTTTCGGGCCTTATATGTTGATTGCCATTGGAGTGGCCCGCTATCTCTATAATAGCGTTTGGATTCTTTTTTAGGAAAAGCTTTAGTTTATTCATCTCAAATTCAGATTCGGGTTTGGTTACAGGCGTGTTTGGATAAAAATAAATGGTGTTCAGTAAAGTGTTTTTATTTAACAGAACAGGTTCCAGTTTTATCTCAAGCACGCCAGGATCTTTTACCGATGAATCAGGTTTTGAAAGGGTATTAAAGGTTAAGGAATAATCGAAATATTCTTCTGATGTGAAGGTTAATTTATATTGCTTATTGCCAGGTAGCGTAAACTCGTTTATCCCGTTTTCTTTTTGCTGAGCATAAATAGGTTTGTTGTCGTCGGTTGAGATAATTACAGGGCTCGTTTTGATGAATTCGCCTGAATAGACATCAGACAAAAGGCACTTCAGTTTTACAAGTTGTACTGTGTCCTTCTTTTTTTCAATCGGTTTAATTATATTTTCTATAACGGGCTTTTGTTTGTCAATGAAATTATTCACTTCTCCAGAAGAGTTAAATACTTCGCCTTTCGAAACAAATCTATCCTGTATCTCCACAGTTTTTTCGTTGAAAGCAATGGAAGATAATTGTACTGGTTTCACATTCAGCGGCGGACACAGCGAGTTTTTAATTCTCGCTACAGCGTTTTGTCGTTCTTCTTCGGGTGTAAGTTCTCTATAGGCCGTGCTTGAATCTTCTGTGATTACCGAAGATTCATTTTTCATTGCTTTAAGTACATATGAATAATCACAGGTGACAAGGTCAATTATATGTCCCGATCCCTTGCCCCAGATGTGAATTATTTCAATGTAGATCGCATCTCCTTTTTTTACAGGAATAGTTTTGGTGAATACAAGGTTGTTGCGAAATGTTTGTGTCTGTTCTGAATCATGCCAGGTACGCTGGACTTTAATATCATTAATATGAAATATTTTATTTTTTTCGGCAGCATCACAAAAATTCAGGTCGTTTTCTATTTGCATTAATTTAAAATCGTAACGATCGCCTTCGTCAATTGGAAACAGATTAAATTTTAAGTCGCAGTCCTTGTTAAATACAATTTTGTACCAGAATGGCTGAAGGCTACTGCTATCGTTTTGGAAATTTGCCTCATAAAACAAACTAAAATGTCCTACGGTGCGGGCTTGGGCAGGCATTACTATTTCTTTTACAGCGCCCGAACCTTCATATTTCCTTTTTTGTGAAAATAAAGGTTGCTGCAAAAAAGTAATTGCTACAAAGAGCAGAAGCATTTTTAAATATTTCATTTGTAGTGGCCGGCTCATTTTTTTTCAATATGAATTTCAACCCGCATGTTTTTCATGCTTTCACTTAATGTTGTTGCGTCCGGGTATAGTTCTTTCCGTCCTCCCCATCCTTTTGTGTTTATTCTTGTTGCGTCAATTCCTTTTTTTGTCAAAAAAATTTTCACTTCTTCGGCGCGTTTTTTGGAAAGTTTTTTTGCCGTTCCATGGAAAGCCCATTCACCACCTATTCGTGTTCTTTTATCATCCTTTGAGATATACCTGTTGCTGTTGGTGTGGCCTTCAATGGAAATAATTACTGCTGAATTGTTTTTCATGTACGAATAAAGTTCAGCAAGTTCATTGCTTGATTGTGTTTTGAATACAGGTGTGTTGGGGTGAAAATAAATATTTCTTAAAACAAAGTTTTCATGTGCTCTGTATGGAGTTAATGTTATCTCATATGTATTTAATTCGCCAACAACTATAGATGAAATGATTGTACTTTGTTCAAAATTTTTGTAGCCTATTACATTACACTCGATAAAATATTTTTTATCCTTCTCTACAACAAATTCATATTGACCGTATTTAATCTGTTTCACTTCAACTTTTTTTCCGGATGTTTCTTCTGATATTTTTGGGATGTGAGCAACTGCAATTCCATGTTCTGCTTCGCTGATAAAACAGCGTATCGGCATTATTTTTTTATTCATTAATGGATCGCCAAATTTTTCTTTTGAATTGTATGTCTCAGTTTGTTCTTGGACGATTTGAATATTTTTTGGAGAAGAGACAATATTTATGAATGGTTTTTGATCATTCGGAGAAATAGTTGAAGAATCTGACTGAGCCAATAATTCGGCCTGGCAAATAAATGTAAATGAAAAGACCGTGAGGAAATATTTATAAAACTGCACAGGTTAAAGTTATTTCCAATAGTGCAGTGATATTTAATCACTCAAAATAAATATCAACTTAAACGTGTTAATAGCTGCAAGATATGAGCAGGATGAATAGAGGAAGCCGAATCTATTTTTTCTTAAGCTTGGCCGCTTCTAAGGTAATAGGTTTGCCATCGAAGTAGGCTGTTACGTAAGCACCAGGGAATCCAACACGCACAAGATTTTCTTTTTCAATAGCTGCGGCTCCTTCAGAATCAAATGTTCCTGCGCAAATACGAACGAAGTTATTGTCGATCCTTTCGTAACCCATTTGTTTCATACCATCAAAGACCTTAGGGTTAAGCGGCTTCTGGAAGGCACCGATCTGCACGGTATACCTGAGTCCTTTTGTTTTGGTGAGGTCTTCGAATTTTTTAAGCAGCGCATCTTTTGCTACATCCCATGTAGGATATGGCCTTACGTTAGCCGCCTCTGCATTTGCCTGAGCCACACGATCAATCATCGGACCATTTGGCCCTCCACCCTGAATAAGATTTCCATTTGCATCGAAGCGTTTACTAATTATTTTTCTCTTTGCCTCGATCACAAAAAATGTAATGAAAAGATTTTCGGTATTACGGTCAAGGTTCAGTTCAATGTTGTTTTGCAATAAGGAAAAACGATCGCCAAGTATATTCTCATCCATGTTCAACGTAAATTTTCCATAAGGAACATAGAAGCTGAATGATCCGTCTTTTTCAGTAAGTGTACTTATTTGTTTTCCGTTAATGGCAGTGATCTTAATGCCTGAAAGATCAAGCGGTCGTTCAAGATTTTTGGCTGCTGTTTCGCGCTCAACAACTACTTTACCATAAATTTTAATTCCTTTTACAAACGGAACGTAAACAATGGCGGTATCTTTCCTGTTTTTAACCACCTCAAGTTCTTCATCAACATATGGGAAATAACCTCCAAGATCGGCAAGTGAAAATACATAGATAGGGTACTTCCCCATTGCAATATTTTTAATGGAAGCTCTACCCTTAACGTTTGTCAGCACCTCCATTTTGTCCACGCCAATCACAACATTTTCCAATGAATATTCGTTGCCGTCTTTTTTCTTATTGCCATTAAGGTCGATGAAAGCTACAAAGTCTAAGTCATAAAACTTTTTCTTGGAATAAGGAATAGGTATTCCAAATTCTTTGCGCGCACCAAAAAGCATGTTAAATCCCCTTGTTGTGACGGGGCCCGTTTCGGGAAGCACAAGGCCAGTAGAACTTGCTTCAAGGCGAGCAATAGAAGCATCTGTTCTTGCGGAATTGTAATTAAGTGCAATCCGGAGCCGCCATCCGGAATTAGTGTAATAATATAGTTCAGGAGTGTAGTTTATCGAATGTCTTTTTAATACACTGTAGTAAGAGTGGCTTAAGAAATGCTGTAGTACAAAGTGTGTGTTTTTAAATTGGTACTGATAGTTTAATGATGTTCCAAAACTTTGAGGCGACCTTGTGCCCAATATATCAACATTTAAAGCAGAAACATTTCCATAACTGTATCTGAAATTTGCGCTGACGGTTCTGTAGCGGAAGAGGAAGAAATACTGAAAGAAGAAATAATCTCTTATCGGACGCTCTCCTATTTCCCTGTTGTAACCGGTGAGTATAGAGTTGCTGAGGAGCCTGTTGGTTTCGTAATTATAGTTTCCAAAATTTAAGTTCATGCCCCGTGAATGGTAGGCTCTTGTGTTAATCATTGTTACGTTGTAAAACAATCCGGGCGTAACATAATTGTCATTTATTTTTATTCCAATATTCGCTGCGTTTCTGTAGTTTTTAAACGTTGTCATTGGTAAAATTCCTGAGAGATAAAAAGATTCTCTTTTGTTGTAGAAGCTATTGGCTTGCAAATTTAATTTGTTGCTTATTTTGTATGATCCGTTTCCGTAGCATGACCACATTTCACCGTTGTTATATGGGTCAAATAATTTGGACATGTAGTAAATATTGGCGTTGAACTTTAGTCGGCGGCTCTCCAGATAAGTTCCCGAGTAGCCTGTGCTTAAATTAAATCCGGTACGTCTAAAACTATTCGTTGCTAATGTTGATCTGTGAGCTGCAATCACCCCCCCAAGCGATACGGTTTGATTTTTCGCAACTTTAAAACTTGAGCCAATTTTAATAAAGTTTGAACTTAAACTCAAATTATGTTGAATCCTCCTGGTGAATCCAATTGAGAAATTTCCGAATGATGGTCTGAAATTGTAAAATGTACTAAAGGCTTCCCGGGTGGGTGGTAAAAAAAGTCTGCGGCTTTTCGTATAGGAGGCCCCAACTGTATGCCGTTTGTTTATAATATATTTAACTGCGATTCCACGACCCGATGAGCTAAAGCTCCCGGCACCAAGTCCGCCGATATCACCAAAGTCAATTTGATATTTTTTGTCATAATAACCCACATAATAAGAACTGCCTAATAAATATTGGTTGGTGTAATAGTTGTTCGTGAAAAATAGCTGCGAAAAATAATTAAGGCTTGCTCCGTTATCAAGGAAAGTAGAACCTCTTAGGTTCAAATTCATAATAGGCTGTCCACCTAAAATATTTGTAATGTTTGCATCAAAAATGAGTGGAAAATAACTGTAGCCGTAAGGGTTGGCTTTATATTCATCACCAAGTTTAAGAAAATCGATTTTCTTGTTTTTTTGATGGACTGTGCTGTGCCGTGCTTTTGGTTCGCTCGTTTTGGCGTAAAGTGTATACATTTTACTTTCGCTTTGTGAAGTAGGTTTATGATTATCAATATCTACTCTCCTGAAATTACGCAGTCCGTTTATGTATTTTACTTTGTATTTAAATGTTGTATCCTGATTTGGTTTTAAGGTGAGCTGAGTTAACACTTTGGAAATTATCTTTTCTGTAGTGTCCATGAGCAAAAGTTTGTCTCTGAAATTCTCAAAATCCAGCAACAGCTCCTGATCTTCGTTACCGGAATTAATTATTCCGAGTTGAAACGAACTAGTATTCTCGTTATTTAAAAAATAAATTTTTTCACTGGGTTCAACAGTCAATTCCCATTTGCTCTGTTTTTCTCTAATCACGTAAAAACTCGCAACAGCAATTGGTGTGCTGTCTTTTTCCAACACGTATGCATTGATCAGGTACTTGGTGTTGCCTTTAATTTTTCCGTAAGGAATTATTCTAACCGGTAAAAAAATACTGTCACCTGTTTCAAGTGTATATAATTTGGCTCTGGAACTAAGTACTTTCCATGATGGTGGATAAGCAACTTCAATTGAAACACTGAGTGGTTTGGTGCCCTTGTTATCTAGGCGTAAAGTTTTTGAAATTATTTGCCCCTCTTTAAGTTCGTAAGGTATGGTGTCAAATTTCGCAACTATTCTTTTTGTGCTGTCTTTCCCAAATACTTGGGCCGCAATTCGTTGAGAATGAAAAGCACCGCAAAATAGGATGAAAAATAAAATTGTTGAATGTTTGCTTAATCTCCACATAAATGATCAGAGTATTTACAAATCTTCTGACAAACAAAACCTCACGTTCAATTGATAAACTCCTGGCTTAAACGCAAAGGTTGGTAATATTCTATAGTCCATTATAAAACTGTATTCTCCGTAATTTGTAAGGTAACTTCCGGGCCTGTTTACATTTGTGCCAGCGCATCCGCTTGGTCCAAAGTCAAAGCCGGGGCTGTCAACAATATCAAGTGTTTGATTGATGTTCATGAGTGTATTAAAACCTGTGCCAATCAGTGGAGTATTACACGCATTACGCACTCTAATTTGCATAAGATCGACAGTTGGATATGGAGGGCCGGGATTACCATAATCTGTAATTTGTTCCCACTCGTTTATTGCGAATACTCCGCCATTATCAATGTTAGCATGTAATTGCCAACGGCATGGTGTTACAGGAACAGCAACTTCGGCAACGATAAGTCTCAGTAAGGTAGCTCCATTAATAGTAATCCCACTTACAAATTTTCCAAAAGAATCAAATGTAAAATCTACGTTCGCTGCAGAACTCATCAGGTAAACTGAGCCGCTGGAAACATCTTCACAGTTTGAGGTGGGAGAGGGCGTACATGCAGGCTGTGCAAACGCGCTTGAATACGAAAGACAAAGGATAGGAAAAATAAAGCAGGCCTTTACCTTTATAAAATATAAGCGGCTTAATGCGTCTGTTACGAGTTTTTTTAAGGGGATCATACTCACAATACAGCTAAATGCTTTAGTTAAAACAACCAACACAACTCGCAACCAATAAATTCTTCAAAGGCAATTATTGAAGATTTTTAAGGACACTAATAACTACTAAAGTAAGAAAATTAATTGAAAACGTGAAATTTGAGTGTTTTATTAGAAAAGGTTAATTTTTACTTCAAATCGCCTAAAATGTTAGTGGTTTCGTATAGGTAAATATCTTTCTGAAGTCCCTTTAGCCATTCTTTGTTTCGTTTCATCTTAGTGCTATCCGATTCAACGGACTTTAAATCAGATGTAAGATTTTTGATAGAAAAGCCCGCTATTTCTTTGGCTACAATATCTTCATATTTTTTATTGCTCGCCTCGATTTCTTGTTTTTCTTTTATAAAAGAATCTATATTTAAGGATTGAACTGACTCGTTTTTTTGAGCCTTCAACTCGAGAGATTTTTCCTGAACAGTTGAAAAGGCATTGTTTTCAGCAATTCGCTTGGCACTTTTTTCTTTAAGCTTATCCATTCCGTATTGCATTTTAGAAACTGTATAGTTTGCCGGCGCAATTTCGTCCCATTCAATTGGAAAATCCATATCCTTTTCGCCAGTTTCAACATAGGTACTAACATCAGGAAAAATAATATCAGGGGTTACACCCTTTAATTGAGTAGAGCCTCCATTTATTCTGTAAAATTTCTGAAACGTTATTTTTAATGAACCAAGAGGTTTGAGGCTGTCGAAAGCTACTAACAAATAATCATCAAGATTAAGAAATCGCTGCACGGTTCCTTTTCCAAATGTTCCAGGGCTTCCAACAATAATCGCACGTTTGTAGTCCTGCATTGCTGCTGCTAATATTTCCGATGCAGATGCGCTGTTGTAATTTACCATTACGATTACTGGCCCATCGTATTCAATTTCCGGATGAAAATCCTGAAGAACGGTAGGTAAGGAACTTCTGGATTTTACTTGTACAATTGGTCCTTGCGATATGAATAAGCCTGCCATGTCAACTGCGTCCTGTAATGAACCGCCGCCATTATTCCTGAGATCAAGAATTATAGAAGAAACATTTTCCTTTTTTAATTTTTCAATTTCTTTTTTTACATCCTCAGATGAGTGTCGCCCTTTGCCGCCTCCGTTAAAATCAGAATAAAATACAGGCAGTTTTATATAACCAATATCTTTTTTACCACTAATGATGGCCGATTGTGCGTATGTTTCTTCCAGCAGTACAACATCTCTTATGATAGGGATTACAAAAATTCGTCCGTCTACATCCTTAACGGTAAGTCGGACTTCCGTTCCTTTTTTTCCGCGTATAAGTTCAACCGCATTATCAAGACGCATTCCTTCAAGATCTATAGGCTCGTCCGCACCTTGGGCAACTTTAAGAATAATGTGCCCGGCTTTAAGTTGTCCTTGCCTCGACGAAGCACTGCCTGGAACAATACTGGAAACCCTTATGTATCCATCTTTTTCTTGCAGCTGCGCGCCAATTCCTTCCAACTGCCCTGACATATTTATATCGAAATTCTTTTTTTCTTTTGGAGGGAAAAATTCAGTGTGTGGATCAAAAATACTGGAGATCGTGTTGAGGTAAATATTAAAACGATCTGCGTTGTCAATTCTATCTATACGCGTAAAGTACTCCGTGTTATTTTTCAGAACTTTTGCTCTTGCATCTTTTTCAAGATCGACAAAAGGTTTTTGTTTTACAGTGGTATCATTTTTTTCCTTCGCTTTTCGCTGCCTTTCCATCAGATCGGCTAACTGTATAGCGGTTTGGTATTTTAGTGATAAAGCCCATATCTTATTTAATTCTGTTTCGTTTGCGGCGTATTGGCGTTTCTCCGGATCAGTTTCAATAGAATCCTTTTGATAAAAATCGAATGGTGATTTCAAGATGATATCATTGGCAATACGTTCTTGTTTAAGTCGCTTATCTACTATTTCACAACATAGATTAAAAAAATCAAAGGTCGCGTTATTGATCTCATCGTCAATTTTAAATTCATATTTTTTTAGTTGCTCCAGATCAATTTTTGTAAAAAGATTTTTGCTGTAATCCATCCTCTGAAGAAAGTTGTGGTATATATGTTTTGACAGGGAATCATCTATGGCTTTAGGATTATAATGGCCTGATGTAAGGCTGTTCATCATGATATCCAGTGAAACTTCTTTTTTATTTTTTGAAAGCCAGGGCTGAAAGGCCACCAGGGAAATAAAAAGAGCCGCGGATAAGGTATATGTTAAAATTTTGTTTCCGAACAACATCAGGTTTTGAATAAGATATAAAGTTAATTAAATAGAAACGATTTAAATATTATTTAATGTTCATGGAAAGTAATTGTTTGTCTTCAATAAATGCGTTAAGCCTATCGCCCTTTGCAACCGGACCAACACCTTCGGGTGTTCCTGTATAAATGAGGTCCCCTGTTTTTAATGTGACGAAAAGCGAAACATAAGCAATGATCTTATCAAACGAAAACAACATGTTTTTGGTATTTCCTTCCTGCACCGTGTTGCCGTTTTTAATTAATTTAAAATCAAGCTCATTGATATTAGTGAATTCTTTTTTATTAATAAAAGTTCCGATAGGGGCGGAGCCATCAAACGCTTTTGCTTTTTCCCAGGGTAGTCCTTTCTCTTTGCATTTTGCCTGAAGGTCGCGGGCTGTAAAATCTATTCCAATTCCAATCTCATCGTAATATTTAAACGCGAATTTTTCATCAATATTTTTTCCGGGCTTATTTATTTTTAAAACAATTTCTACTTCGTAATGAATTTCATTTGAGAAATCGGGCAAGTAAAAATCCTGGCCATCTCTTAAAAGAGCAGTATCGGGTTTCATAAAAAATACGGGCTCCCTAGGAACTTCACTTTTCATTTCCTTTGCATGCTCTGCATAGTTTCTTCCGATGCAAATGATTTTCATGTCTTACTTATTATTAAACGCTTTTAGTCTAAGCTGGGTAATAATTTTTTTAGTATAAAGGGGGAAATCGCCATTCATCATCCAGCTATAATAGGAAGGCTCCGCTTTAAAAACTTCTGCAACCGGTTTGTCCTTGTGTTTGCCAAAGCTAAAAACCTCGACCCCTTCGGCATTGTATACAATTCGTCCTGCGAGGTCAACGTTTTTTGATCGCAGCGAAAAATCGTGAAGAAAGGAAATTTCATTTTTTAATTCACTGTATTTTTCAATTTGTGCTTCAAGTATTTCATATGTTGCTGTGGTATCTG
This sequence comes from uncultured Bacteroidia bacterium, assembly GCA_964593555.1. GTDB lineage: Bacteria > Bacteroidota > Bacteroidia > JAFLBG01 > JAFLBG01 > CAZQIC01. Next base: position 49,787 of record CAZQIC010000004.1, read on the forward strand.
CCTCAGCACTATGTGCATTTATTATTTCCTTACCGCAATAAAATTTGTAGGCAGCGGAAAGTGTTCTTTGCTCCATTTGATGAAAAATATTTTGAACATCAACCATTTTTCTTGTGCTGATATCAAAATCGATTTCCACTCTTAAAAATTCCTCGACCAATAATGGAATATCAAATTTGTTTGAGTTATATCCTGCCAGATCACAGCCTTCTAAAAAAGAAACAAACTGAGGGGCAAGTTCTTTAAAAGTGGGTTCGTTTTTTACATCTTCATCCATGATTCCATGTATTGCAGAGGATCCGGGAGGGATTGGAATGGTGGGGTTTACTCTTAATGTTTTTATTTCCTTATTGTAATTCGGAAAAAGTTTGAGAATGGATATTTCAACAATACGATCACTCCCTACATTTACACCTGTGGTTTCAAGATCGATGAACGCAAGAGGTTTTGTTAGTTTTAATTTCACGATGGCTGAATTATTTTATTTCTTTTTCCAGGAGAAAATCTTTAGTGGTTTCGGGTTGAAATGATCCCATGTCATAGATCACAACAGCATCCACATATGTTTTGTATCCTTTCATCTCAACTGTAATAGCATACTTTCCCGGCTTAAGTGCCATTACATATTTACCAGTACTTTTAGAAGCCTTATAGGGAGTTTCAGTTTTAGAGGATAGGTCGGTCACAATAATTTCTGCGTTAAATTCCTTTTTTAAAGAATCACCAAGGATAATATTTCCTGAAACAATTCCATATCGCTGATCAGCATCGTTGAATGCGACTCTGTATATATCAAGGTCGCCATAACCACCTTCTCTGCTTGATGAAACATACGCTACTCTGTCGTTTGATGTAAATGAAATTGAACGATTTTCAAATGGTGTATTCAGCGGATAGCCTAAATTCACAGGTTTACTCCAAGTGTTTTCTTCTTCGTTCCAAACAGCTTTAAAAAGATCATATTCTCCCATACTCGAGTGGCCTTCGGAAGAGAAAAAAAGCGTTTTGCCGTCTTCTGCAAGAAATGGAAAGTCTTCTTTGTATTTCGTATTAATGTTGGGACCAAGGTTTTGTGGAAGTCCCCAGCTGCCTGTTGGTAATTTACGGCTCATATAGATATCGGTTTCGCCAAAATTTTCTTTACGTTCACTTGCAAAAAAAATAATCTCTCCATTTGGTGAAAAAGATCCTGAACGCTCAAAACCTTCGTTCACATTTTGATCTAGCTTTTTTATTTTTTTATAACTGCTTTTTACATTTTCTGTAACATAAATATTACCAAGGCTGTCAATGTGATCTATGTATACAATAATTTGTTTACCATCGGATGACATTCCCACAGCTTGTTCATCATAAACTGTATTCACAAACCGTCCAATATCTTTTGCTCTTTCCCATTTCCCGGTTTTTACATTGGAAGAGTAAATGTCAGAAGGGTAGTAGCCATCAAACTCAAGCCTGGCACCAACATTTTCTTTCCTTCGTGTAGTGAAAACAAGAAAGGATTCATCTTTATCAACCAAGGGATAATAGTCCGGGAATTCCGAATTTATTTCCTTTCCAACATTTTCAAATGTGACATTGACAGGATATTTTATAAGTTCTTTCCCGTTGTTACACATTTCAATTTCACGATCTACCTTTTCAATATCTTTTCCTTTTGCTTTTTCCTTGTATTTAGTATATGTGTTTATTGCCTCATCAAAACGCATGGCATAATGATATGCTTTCCCCAGATAGTAGAGTGCTTCATTGCTGAATTTTTCCTGCTTCGTAACTTTTTCGAGATAGGGAATTGCAAGTGGTTTGTTAATGTTCGAATACAAATAACACAGTGCCGCCTTATATTGATAATCCATATTGTTCGGCTCATCCTTTATCAGTTCTTTATACACCTTTAATGCCATTAAATAATTGGTGTGACTAAAATGCTCTTCGGCATCCTCGGGTTCAAAGCCTTTTTTTGGTCCTTTGCCAGGCTGGGAAAAGCAAAGTACAGGAATGAGAAAAAGCATTACCAATGACGATGAAAATATACCGATATGTGAACCTTTGTGGACTCTCATAATATCAGAAAACAAACAAGTTCGGTGCCAGTAAGCTAAATAAATTGTTAAAGCTTGTTAAATCAATATTCCTACGCAACATAATTACTCGATAGTAATTCGCACATATTGGAACTTTTCGTAAGCAGATTTGTTGACCAGGTAATCATTATTATAAGCCGGACCATTTACTGAACTGCTTATTGTTTTGAATATGATCTTTGAACCATCAATGCCATTCTCTTTTGTAGAATTAATTATTTTATCTTTTGAATTCGCAGCTCTGTCAGCGGCAAGTTCTCTGTTACTATTGAATGCTCTTGTTGGAACATTGGATGCACTTGAGGTCATTGATAGAGTTACACTTCCCTGCGATTGAATTTTTGCAACAAGGGTTTTAATGAAGGTTTTATAATTCTCATCATTAATATTTACTTCAACAATATTATATTTAAAAAACATCTCAAACTGTTTATCGCTTACGGATGAAAGTGATGATGAGTTGTCGCGTTGGCTGCTTTTGCCTGGAGCTGTATCATCAAACGGGATAAGTTCTCCGCTGAAAGGTACTATTATAGCGTCGTCAAAGCCTTTTGCGATCATTTCCTCCTTAAGTTTTTTTGCTTCCGTAACAGACTTAAATGTACCTACATAGTATATGTACCATCCATTATCTGTTTTGCGGTACTCTACATTTTTAACACCTTTAATACTGAAGGCATCATACAAAGCGGGCTTTTTAACCGAGCTGATCTGAACTTTATATGTTTTCTCTGTGTAATTTTTTGCCTCCGCTGGTTTTTTATTTTCAACAACTTTATTTTCTTTTATCGGAACATTTTTGTTCTCGTTGTTATTTCCTACAGGTTTATTTGTAGTGTTGTTTTTGTTTTCTTCAGGCTTTGGATTTTTGTTTTCTTCTGTTTTTTTATTTTTGTTATTCGCTTTCTCAAGCGCCTTCCTCATGCTTTCCTGCAGTTTAACAGGATCAAGGAAAATTTCTTTTTCAATTTCTTTGTAATCACTTCCTGCAGGAACAGTAATTTCTTCTTTAAAAAATTCTTCGTTGTCAATTGTATAAGATGCTGAATAAGTTTTTCCGGGCATCAGCGGTAATACATATTTACCTGTAATTGCGTTGGCTTTGTAAACACCAATTTCACCTGTTTCAAGATCGGTGATAGTTATTTCAAGATCTTTTGGTAATGGTTTGCCTTCTACCGGAATAATTTTTCCGATGATAAGCGCAACCGAGGAAACTTTGGATGTTTCAAGCGAGATCATATATAAATCCTTATCTCCTCTGCTGTCCTTTCCTCCTGATGAATAGTATGCACGTTTTCCATCTGTAGAACTCACATAGAAAATATCATCATCGGGAGTATTGATCGGAGGTAAAAGGTTAGTTGGTGTTGTCCAGCCGGAATCGTTTTTAGTTGTATAAAAAATATCAAAACCGCCCATGCTTGAATGACCATTGGAACTAAAGAAAAGTGTAACCCGGTCAGGGTGGATAAATGGCGCATCTTCATCATACTCGGTATTTAAAGTAGGTCCCATGTTAGTGGCTAAGCTCCAATTACCATTGGGCAATCTCACGCACTTATAAAGATCACGACCGCCATATCCCCCATTTCTGTCACTTACAAAATAAAGAGTGTTGCCATCAGGGGTTACGCAGGCGCTTGGTTCCCAAGCCGTGGTATTTATATCGGAACCCATTTTTTCAGGAGCAGACCATATTTCACCTTCTAACGTACTGGAATAAATATTTCCGTCTCCACCATCATCTTTATAAATAAAAAGCTGGTATCCATCAGCAGTTAATCCAATAGTTGCCTCGTGTGCTGGAGTGTTAATGCTTGACCCTATTAACACAGGAGAACTCCAAGTCCCATCATCTTTGCGATGGCATATGTAAATATCTTCGTAAAACTGATCGTCATTTGTTCTGTCATCGCCGGTACTTCCAGGTCTTCTTGATGTAAAAATCAACGTTGATTCATCGGCAGTGATCACGGGACTATAGTCAGGGTAAGCGCTATTCACACTATCACCAAGATTAGTAATGGAAATATTTGTTGGAAGCGCGAGGTACTCCTTTGCATTTTGGCACATGTCGATCTGATGTGTAACCTCCTTACGCAGATCAGCTTGTTTAGTAGGGGAGAGGTAAGTTAAATACTTCTTATAATTTATTATCGCCGAATCTATTTTATAGGTAAGATGATGTGCCGCGCCTAAATAATAATAAACATTTATTGGTGCGCCTTTTTCATGTGCCTCAAATGGTACGTATTTTTCATTCACGTTTGTTGCCGCCTTTTTCAAATAATACGCCGCCTTGGTTTTTTCTGCTGCCGATTTTATATAGCAAAAGCCAATCAGGTAATTGATGTTAGCATTGAGTGAGTCAAGCTTATAGGCCTCCAAAAAATTCTCTAATGCTTTTGGGTAATTTTCTTCGAGTACGAGATAATTGCCTTCAACAAATTTTTCCTTATAAGTATAATTTTGCGCGTTAGCCCCCAAAATTAGAAAAAGAAAAAAAGAAACTGATATTAATCTCATATCATGAGTTAGTTTAGTTTAAGCAAAACTCTACCTACAAAAATATGGAATTAAACTAAAAAAGGGGTTTATTTTTCAATAAAATAAACCCCTTTTCGGTTTGTTTTAGGGATTACTCAATTATTTTAAGTTCTACCCTGCGATTGAGCTGCATGCCTTCCAGATTTGGTTTTCCGTCGGCTGTAGAATTTGGAGCCATTGGAACTGTTTCTCCGTATCCTTTGGCGATGATCCGATTTTTATCTATACCTCTTTTTATTAAATAATTCACGACCGACTGAGCTCTGTCTTTTGAAAGTTTAAGGTTGGTTTCGTCTTTACCTTTGCTGTCTGTGTGACCGGATACTTCAACTTTAATTCTTCCGTTTTCTTTCAAAAAGGTATAAAGTTTTTCTAATTCTATATCTGATTCTTTTCTTAGTAATGATTTATTTGAATCAAAGAAAACATTGTTAAGTACAATCGTTGCTCCCTTAACAATTGGATCTAGTGTAACATCTTTAACTATTTCCTTAAACTCGGGTTGTTTTGGAACATTTATGTTCTCTGAATGGAACAGGTATCCTGTTGCATCGTACGCTATGTTGTAGTTTTTGCCTGTTTGCAATACAAAATAATATTTTCCGGAATTCTTATCTGTAAAAAACGCTCCGACAGATTCTCCTGTTTGATTATTCTTTACAGTCACATTAACATTAGGAATTGTTTCTTTCTTTGTGTTTTTTACTACTCCTGAAATTGACAAAGTACCCGGTGTTTTGCTTTCGAAATTAATGGTGGTTAAATCAACTTCTTTTAAAATTTCCTGATAAGGTCCCCCGGCCTGAATCGTAATTTTATCTGTAATGGGTTTGTAATCGGTTGATTCATACCTAACGGTATATGCTCTTCCTGTTGGCCCTCCATTAAGTGCTATTATATATTTACCGGTTTTTGAGTTTGGTCTTATTTCCTGAACAATTTTTCCGCTCTCGTCATCAATAACACTTATTTGAACATTTTTAGCTTCCTTCAAATCTCCATCGAATGTAACTATACCTTTTAAAAGTGTGATAGGATCAACAATGCTGTTGGAAAGGGTTATGAGGTAAATGTCTTTATCACCCACGCCCGCTGTTTTGGCGGATGAATAGTAGGCTCTTTTTCCATCAGCTGATAATACATAGAATATATCGTCGTCGGGCGTATTAATTGGTGCCCCCATATTTTTTATTTCTGACCAGGTCCCGTTTTCTTCTTTTGTGGTGTAAAAAACATCAAACCCCCCAGACGTTTTATGGCCATTGGAACTAAAAATTAAAGTAACACCATCAGGATGCATGAAAGGAGCATCTTCATCATACTCTGTATTAATTGCAGGACCCAGATTGGACGCTAAACTCCACTCTCCATTAGGAAGTTTTACGCAGCGGTAAATATCCCGGCCTCCTGATCCTCCTAGTCTGTCACTTACAAAGTAAAGTATATTTCCATCGGGTGAAAAGCATGCGCTTGGTTCCCAAAAAGTGGAGTTAATATCTGAGCCCATCTTTTCTGGAACAGACCATGTTTCGCCCGTTAATTTACTCAGGTAAATGTTGCCATCTCCGTTATCATCTTTATAAATAAGCAGCTGTTCTCCATTTGCAGAAAGAGCAATAGCTGCCTCGTGTCCCGGCGTATTAATGTTGGGGCCAATAGATTCGGGGGTTGTCCATTCTCCCTTATTATCTTTGTGGCATATATAAATATCTTCATAGAAATCGCCTGTAGGGGTAAGTTCGTAGCCTATGCCGCCAGCTCTTCTTGAAGTAAAAATTAATGTTGATTCGTCGGCTGATATAACGGGGCTATAATCGGGATATGGGCCGTTAACAGTATCACTTAGTATATTAATTTTTGCTTCGGTGGGTTTTGAATAAATATCTTTTGCATTCACACACATTGCCAATTGGCGGTCAACCTCTTTCATTAGTTCGGTTTCGCGAGGTTTTATGTACGTTTTAAAACGCTCAAAACACCTAATCGCATCATCGAATTGATAATTGTACCTAAAGGCCAGGCCAAGGTAGTAATATGCGTTTGTCGGAGCGCTTTTCTCTTTTGGATCAAACGGAATATAGTTTTCTGAAATGTCTAAAATGGATTTCTTTAAATAATAAGCTGCTCTAGATTTTTCACCCTGAGTATTGATAATACTAAAACCTATATTGAAATTTATGTTGGCGTTTATTGAATCTATTTTATATGCGTCTTTAAAACTACTGAGAGCTTTTGTATAATTTTCGTCAAGCAGATTATATGCTCCATCAAGGAAATATTCTTTGTATTCTTTTCTCTCTTGTCCATAAATTAACCCCGTGGTACATAGTGCTAAAAAAAGAACAACTAGTGCATTGTAATCTTTACGTAAAAACTTTAATTTCTTTGAAGTGGGCATGACAAATTGGGGACTTTTTGTGTGTAACAAATATAAGATTTAAAAGCGCCTTCCAAAATAAATTAGAGGGGAACAGAATTAAAAGCTGATGAAAAGTTTACTTGGTTATGGAAGTTACTTTGAACTCCACTCTACGGTTTTGCTGCATCCCATTAGGATCTGGTTTTCCATCAGCAAGTTTTTCACTGGCAACAGGAACGGTTGAACCATAACCCTTAGCAATGAGCCGGTTTTTCTTAATTCCCTTATAGAAATATGGGGCTATCTTATAAACTTTTCTTTGGGTACTTGTTAAGTAATCCACAACCGCTTGCGCCCTAAGCTGAGAAAGTTTTTGGTTTAAATCAGGTTTTCCCTGACCATCAGTGTGTCCTAAGATTTCGACATTCATATCTGGATTGTCAGCCAATAGTTTGTAAAGTTTTTCCAATTCAGGAATAGATTCTTTTTTAATTTTTGATTTGTTAGAGTCAAAGAAAATATTTTTTAACACCACTTTTTCCCCGGTTTCCATTTTGGAAAGTGTAACATCAAATATCATTTCGGAGTGCTCATTATCTTTTGGTATATCAATATTTTCTGAATGATAGAGATAACCGCCTTCAGCATCAAACGAAACGTTATAGTTTTCACCTTTTTGCAGAGACATATAATATGCACCGGTTGTTGGGTTGCTGTAATATGTATCAACTATCTCCTCTGTTTTATTATTCTTAACAACAATTTTTGCTCCCGGGATAACATTTCCATTCTTATCCTTAAGTACTCCTGTTACAGAAACGGTTCCTTTGGTTTTACTCTTTAAGTTTACAGACCTCATGTCGAGTGTACGCTCAATGACCTGATAGGCACTTCCCGGCTCAATTTTTATGGTTTCCGAATAAGGTTGAAAATTATCGGCCTCATAGCTTATTGCATAGGTTCTTCCATCTTTGCCCGGGTTAAGGATCATCAAATATTTTCCGGTTTTTGAATTTGGTCTTATCTCGCTTACAGCTTGTCCTGTTTCAATATCTGAAACAATAATTTTTACGTTACCTGTAGTTGTTTCTTTTCCATCATAAGTAAGGAAACCTTTTAATAAAACTGTAGGTTCAACAATAACATCTCCCACATCAATTTGATAAAGATCTTTTTCGCCAACTCCCCCAACTTTTGCGGAAGAGTAATAGGCCCTTTTACCATCTGTAGATAATACATAAAAAATATCATCATCAGGTGTATTGATAGGGCTTCCAATATTTACCGGCAAATTCCATTTCCATTGTGTACTCTTATCCCTGTCTTCCTTTTCTTTTCTTATAACGTAAAAAATATCGAAACCGCCCATTCCTCTTTGGCCATTGGAACTGAAGAAAAGTGTAACGCCATCAGGGTGGATAAAAGGAGCATCCTCATCATATTCCGTATTAATTGTGGGGCCAAGATTAGTTGCCTTACTCCATTTGTTGTTAGGTAGTTTTATACTTCTGTAAATATCTCTCCCTCCAAAACCACCTTCTCTGTCACTTACGAAATACAGTGTATTACCATCTGCTGTAACGCAGGCGTGCGTTTCCCATGCAGGAGTATTAATGTCATTAATGTCCGTCTCGTCAACTTTTAATGGCTTCGGTTCGTCCCAACTATCTCCCGATAAATCGCTCACATAAATGTCGCCGCCGTTTATGCTTTTGTAAACAAAAAGCTGGTTACCGTTTGCGGAAATACTAATTGCGGCATCGTTGTCATTTGTATTAATATTAATTGCTTTTGGATCGGCCCATTCGCTTCCGTTTTTTGTACACATGTAAATGTCTTCATTGTATTTACCGTCCGGGCCAATTTCATTTCCAGTACTTCCTTCACGGCGCGAAGTAAAAAGCAGAACAGATTCATCCGCATTTATTATCGGACAATATTCAGCTTGTGCAGTATTTATTCTTTCGCCAATATTTTTAATGGTAACCTTACTCGGTTTTGAAGTTAATTCTTTTCCTACAACACAATTTTCTATAAATTTTCTAAGTTCTTTTTGTGCATCTTCGTTATCACCCAAAATAACTTTAAAGCGCTGAAAATTACTATTGGCTGCTGCAAAATCAAAATTTAATAATTGAACTTGTCCTAAATAATACATCACATTGTCTGGGGCTTTCGTTTCGTTAGGATCAAATGGGTCATAATTTCTTGCGGTATTCTTGCTTGCTTTTTCAAAGTAGGGTACAGCTTTTAGTTTATCATTTACAGAGTTGAGGTAACACATGCCTATCTTGTAATTCACGTTGGCGTTGTTGCTATCAATTGCATACGCTTCCAAATATGTTTCGAGTGCTTTAGGGTAGTTTTTTTCAAGGAATAAATAGTTTCCTTCTTCGATTTTTTTTCGGCAGGTAGCTTTGTCTGATCCTGAAAAAGAACTGTTCCAGGCCATGACAAGAAAAACAACAATAAAAAATCTAAAAATTTTATTCATTCAAAACTCGTTACTTATTTTTTAATCGGTACAATTTTAAACTCAACCCTTCTGTTTAATTGTCTTCCTTCAGGATTATCAGTTTTGTCGGGATTTTCATTCGGGGCAATAGGCTGCGATTCTCCTCTGCCAATTGTTTTGATCCGTGTTGCAAGAATTCCCTTGTCCGTAAAATGTTTTTTAGTCGCAGAGGCACGCTTCTGAGATAGGTTTACGTTAAATTGTTCGGAGCCTTTTGAATCCGTATGGCCGTAAATTTCCAGCCTGACATCCTTGTTTTCAGAAACGAATTTGTAGATACTGTCCAACTCTCTAACGGCGTCTTCTCTAACAAGGCTCTTTGCAAAATCAAAAAGTATTGGTTTGAATTGTACTGTTTTTGTTGGTTCATTATTATCATTTGATGCAATAGGTTGTTGTGAAATGTAGTCAGTGAACGATGTAACTTTGAATAAAGGAGATAAGCTGGTGTAATTTTTTGATTTCATCTTTAACCATTCCGAATAAGCTTGTTCCTTTGACTTTCCTGCCAAAGAAGGCTCCAATGCAACAAGGCTGTCCATATCAGCTAACACTGTATATATTTTTGCCTTGCGACCAACAACAACACCTTTTTCCTTGATGTCCTCAAATTGAATCTCCTGATAATAGTTTACTTCTTTTGCAGATTTAGGAATAAATATATCTAACGTATGATCCGGATATCCTTGCGACTCAATTGATAAAGCATATTGGTTACCTGAAGGCAATGTATATAGTTTTTGTCCTAAAGAAGAAGAGGTTACATAATTTGTCGGGTCTTCATTATCACCACGCTCTGTTATTTTTAACCTAGCAACTTCAGCAACAGAGCCATTGTTTTTTATAACTGCAAAAACTTTCCCATTGGTGGAAACTTTTGAAAGGCTGTCAATTTTGTTTATGAGTTGAGTTGTTGCAAGAATTTTAGCTTCTGCGGAATCAACACCTAGATATGTTTGAAGATTTTGTGATGCATTGGGAACGTCAGGTGGAGACACGAGATATATGTCGAGATCTCCAAAGTTTTCTCCTTGAATAGAAGAGAAGTAGGCATGATCTCCTTTCGCGTTTAAAACAAAAAAGATATCGTCGGCTGCAGTATTAATTGGGTAGCCAATGTTTATAGGGCTAGACCAGCTGCCATCATCCTGAAGTTTTGTTTGAAATATATCAAAGCCGCCCATGCTTTTGTGTCCTTCAGAAGAAAAATACAAAGTTTTTCCATCAGGATGAATGAAGGGGCTGTCATCATCAAAACGGGTATTTATTGTTGATCCAAGATTCTCAAGGCTACTCCAAGAACCATCAGCTTGTTTTTTAGATTTATAAATATCTTTTCCGCCAAATCCTCCGGGTCTTTCACTAACTATATACAGCGTGGTTCCATCTGAAGATTGGCTCACACTTGGTTCATGATATTTCTTTGAGTTTACAACCTCGGGTAATCTTGCGGGACGCGACCATTTTCCGTCCGTTGTTGCTTCAGATTTCCAAATATCACTTTTTCTATATAGGTAAAGTGCTTTTCCATCTGTCGTAAGAGAGATCGAAGCATCATGATCACGCGTGTTTATTGAAGTGCTAATTTTTTCAGCATCAGAAAAAAGTGACTTAAAAAGATGAATTCTTGTATCCCCTGAATCAATCTTTGAAGAGGTTTTCCATTCGGAATTTCCTGCGACTCTTTTGGAGATGTAAACATCTTCATAGTATTTTCCATCATCATCTATTTTCCCTCCTGTTGTACCTTTTCTTTTTGATGTAAAAACTAAAATTGATTCATCGCCTGAAATTGCAGGAGCATAATCCGCACTTTCGGAATTAACATTTTTGCCAAGATTGTTGATCTTGATTTGTAATGGTGTTTTTATATATATAGCAGCTGTGTTACATTGAGAAATATAATTATCAATTTCTTCAATGTCTTTAATAGCACTTTGGCTTTGTCCAACATATTCCTTTAAAATATTCAGCATCTCTATCGCATCCTGAAATTTATGAGCGATCTGATAAGTTCTGCCCAGATAATAATAGATCTCCGGTAAAGTGTCCTTCATGTTTTTTAAAGCGGCTTCAAAAAAAGGAAGTGCGTTGAGTTTATCTGATGCATTAGAGGAATAAAAATAACTTACACCAAGTTTGTAGTTGTAGGCAAAATTGTTGGGGCTTAGTAAAACAAGGTCTTTGAAAAGTGGGATTGATCGGCCATAATCACCTACCATGTAGGAGCGGTTAGCTTTTTTATAAAGTCTTTTTTCCTTACCACTTTCAGCTCTTAAGCCATTGAAGCTTGATAGAGCAATTGTAATACAACACAGAAAAGTAAAAATCCTCTTCATTAACGGTAGACGCAATTAACTATGAAAACTATTTATTTTCAAAAATTACCTGCAAATGTAAGGTTTTTTACTTCCAATACCCAAAATTAAGAGGTTGGAAATGAGGGAATTATTTTGAAGTGGGGATAACAATAGGCTCCAAATCAATGGCTTTGTTGGTTATTCCATAGCTGGAATCATCGGGAACCTTAATTTTTTTGGAAAGCATCTCCTCGCCATCAATCGTGTAAGAAATTTGGTAATTCTTTCCCGGAGTAAGGATGTATAAGTATTTCCCGGTACTGGAGTTGGGTGAATAGTCTCCAATTATATCGTTCGACTCCAGATCGGTTATAGTAATCATGGCAAAGTTTGGGACATTTCCATCTTTGTCTAATAACGTACCCTTATATACGGTAAGCGGAGTTTCCCTTTGATCAGAAAAGGTGATCATATAAATATCCTCATCTCCATAACCACCCTTTTTAAAAGAAGAATAATATGCTCTTTTGCTTCCAACGGTGGGCACAAAAAATATGTCATCGTCAGTTGAGTTTACCGGATACCCCATATTCATTGACTCGGACCATTTACCTGTATCGGATAGCATAGAACTAAAAAATATATCATATCCTCCCATTCCTTTGTGACCTTTGGAGCTGAAAAAAAGCGTAAACCCGTCCGGGTGAATGTATGGAGCTTCTTCATCGAAAGGGGTATTCACCTGAGTTCCCAAATTTGTAGGGCGGCCCCATTCACCATTCGGAAGTTTTTTTGAACGGTAAATGTCTTTTCCTCCCATTCCTCCTGGCATATTACTTGTAAAATAAAGTAGAGTTCCATCTGCAGAAATACTTGCGGCCGATTCGTTAGATGTGGAGTTAATATAATCGTTCATTTTTTTTGGGGCAGACCACGTGCTTCCCTCGAGTGTGCTGGTGTATAGATTAGCATCACCACTATCATCTCTTTTAACCAATAATTTTTGACCATCTATTGATAAGGCTACTGTTGCTTCATTGCCTTCTGTATTTATTGTAGGTCCAATACCAAGAGGTGTGGTCCATCCTTCATTCGCCTTATAAGAAACATAAATATCTTCATAAAAGTTTCCATCCTTATCCTGTTTGTTACCGGTTGATCCTTTTCTTTTTGAAGTGTAGATCAAAGTCGATTCATCAGCATTAAAAACCGGTGAGTAATCAGGATACTTAGTGTTTATAGATGGGCCAAGATTATCAATTTTTATTTGGATAGGAACAGAAGAAAGTTCTTTGCCATTTTTACAAATATCAATTTGTCTTTTTACTTCAGTTATTTTACTGGCGTCTATTGCAGAAGCGGTGATCAATAATTTCTGGTATGTTGATATGGCTTCATCAAATTGGTAGTTGAGGTGATATGCCTTTGCTAAATATTCATATACATTCATTGGCGCATATTTATCCTTCATGGCACCGGTGTATTTTGTTGAAGCTTTTGCAGCAGCGAGTTCAAGGTATTTGATCGATTTTTCTTTTGCAATTGGTGAGTTAAGGTAACAGATCCCGATTTTGTATTTTATGGCGATCGACTCCTTTAAAACGGAATCAATTGAAAGGTATAAAGGCAGCGCTTGTTCGAAATTTTCAGCAACATAAAAAGCTTCTGCAACAGTATATTTTTTTTCCAAGTTTGCACCGCCGGCAATTTTTGAGCCGGGCGCACAAAAAGAAAGTAAAAAAGCAAATGAAAATAAAAGAAGCGACTTCATGCTGATTTAAATAGTTCTATTAGTGTCAAATTGTTCGAGATAATCTCCTACACGTCTTAAAAAGCTTCCTCCAAGAGCTCCATCTACAACTCTGTGGTCATAAGATAGAGACAAATACATCATGTGTCTTATGCCAATTGTATCACCCTGTGGTGTTTCAATTACTGCAGGCTTTTTACGAATTGCACCAACAGCCATAATCGCCACCTGGGGTTGATTAATAATCGGAGTTCCCATTACATTCCCGAATGTACCGACATTCGTAATTGTAAAAGTTCCTCCCTGAATTTCATCGGGAACCAGTTTATTGTTGCGCGCCCTTGAAGCCAAATCGTTAACAGCTTTTGTAAGTCCCAATAAATTTTTGTGGTCTGCATCTTTAATTACCGGCACAATAAGATTGCCACTTGGTAATGCGGTTGCCATTCCAATATTTATATGTCTGCGTTTAATGATCTTTGTTCCATCAACGGAAACATTTACCATTGGGAAATCTTTCAATGCTCTTACAATTGCTTCAATGAATATTGGGGTAAAAGTGATTTTCTCTTTTTCGTTTTTTTCAAAGTGACTCTTTACTTTGTTTCTCCACTCAACAATACTTGTTACATCAGCCTCAACATATGAAGTAACATGTGGTGATACGTGCTTCGACATTACCATGTGATCGGCAATGAGTTTACGCATACGATCCATTTCAATTATTTCATCATCACCACCAACGGAGATTGAAGGTTTGGCAATTGATGTTCCATTGCTGGTTGCAGTAGCTGTGTTATGATGAACAACCTGCTCTGTAACAGGAGCGCTTACTTGTTTTCCGCGATTTGGAACATAGGCAAGAATATCATTTTTAGTAACTCGTCCGTCTTTACCAGTACCTGTTATTGTATCTAATTCGTTTAAAAGAATTCCCTCCTGCTTTGCTATGTTCTTTACAAGAGGAGAATAAAACTTATTCGATGATGAATAGTTTTCTGCTTTTGCAACCGGTGGAGCAACTGCTGTTTGGGTTTTAATAGCCGAGCCTGAAGCAAGGGGTGCAGCGGTTTCTTTCACTGGTGTTTTTGTAATAACAGAAGCATCACCACCACCTGTAGAAATAATTGCGATTGGAGATCCTACTTTTATTACATCGCCTTCTTTGAATAATTGTTTAACAAGCACACCTTCGCTGGGAGACGGCACTTCAGAGTCAACCTTATCTGTAGCAATTTCTAACACAGCCTCATCAGCCTCGATCTTATCGCCTTCTTTTTTGAGCCATTTAATAATAGTTGCTTCGGCAACACTTTCGCCCATTTTGGGCATTATCATCTCAACTTGTGCCATACTTTAATCTAAATAACCGATGTTTCTCAACTCCTGCAAAAATAACTAAGTTTATGGAATTAAACCCTTTTTTGCATCCATATAAATGTAGAAATTTATTATATGATACGAACATTTTTTATGATTATGTTTTTAGGTTTATATGGGTTCTTATCCGCACAGGATCCAGTGTTAAATGATCAGTTACTGTGCGATGGCTGGATCTTAAAAAAAGGCTGGTTTGATAAGCCCGTGATTGAGCTGGAACGCCTGGATACAAATAAGCATAAATCTTTTGGAACAAAATTTAGTTTTGAACTTGCAAATGTTGTAGGAGCCTATAATGTTTTTGAGCGTAGGTTCTCTATTAATATTTATAATCCGGACAGGTTGGGTATGTGCGGAAACGGGATGTTGTATGTCGATAAAGGAGAATGGACATTAAAAGATAAGCAGCTCACACTTGATTTAAAAGGAGGGTATAGACTTGAGGGTGAGTTTCATTACATCATCAGATATGACGTGAAGATGATTGATAAGGACAAAATGGTTCTTACGCAAAATAAAATCATTAAAAATCACAAAAAGACTCACAACTATTAATTTCGTCATCTCATCACATGAAATACCTATATATATTAATAGTTGTTTTGTATTTTGAAGATAATTGTATTGCACAAACATTATCAATTGACGAAAGGAAAATATGCGGCAGATGGATATTAAAAAAAGGTTGGTTCGATAAAGATGTTATTGAGCTCGAACGTTTAGATTCTGTTAAGCACAAAGATGTAGGATCTGAATTTTGTTTTGAGATCAAAAATCCTACAGGTGTATATAATGTCTTTAGACATAATCTATCTGTTGATTTTTATAATCCTCAAAAATTAGAAGCATGTGAACAAGGGTTACCATATACAGAACATGGTGAATGGAACCTTATTGGAAGTAAACTCAAAATAGATATAAAAGGTGGATATAGGTTTAATGTTGTATTCCATTATATTTTGGAATATGAGGTTGTATTTGTCTCAGAAAATTTAATGACACTTAAAAAAAATAAAGTAATAAAGAGTTACCAAACGAAATAGGATTGGTTACATTACCGGCCCAATTCCCTGAAGTTATTTGTGATTAATTTAATATCTGATATTGTATTGTAGTCTTTGGCGTATAAAAAATTCAAACGCTCAATAGTTTCTTGGTCTTGCTCTTTTAGTTTGTCAGTAGGTGTAATGATTCCCGGTTTTATACGAACTAACTTATCTTCTGTATTGCTTGTTTTTGTATATCCAACCCAGGAGTTTTTTCCAAAGAGAACGTTGAAAATATTTTTCAGCAGACCAATAGGCTTTTTTATTGCAAAAATTAAGATGGGAAAAAATATCAGCAGCAGCACACTGGTAATCATATCCAGTAGCCTTTTGTTTCTTTTATTAGATGGCTTGGCAATAGAATTGATGTCAATTGTATAAAGATCACCGGATGTGTTGATTGAATTGCTACCAATTACCGATAGACTTTCCGGTGGAGCAATTTTAAATTCAATGGCAGCACTACCGAGTTCGGCCATTTGGTGAATTATTTTTTGTGCAGTTAAATCTTTAGCGCAAAAAATAACTTCATCGATATTATAAATGCCAATCACTTCTTTTAATTGATCAATATTTCCAATGAATTTTTTTTTGTCCGGATTATCATCAGTAGAAACATAACCAACAAAAGCACTTTGCAAAGAAGTTTGATTAAGGAGATTGTGTACTCTTTTACATTCTTCCTCATTTCCAACAACAGCGAGTCTTTTATTCATTCCCCCATCAAGCGCAAATGATTTGATTTTTAATAAATGAAGAAGCATCCTGGTAAAGAGGATGCTTGTTAGTACCCATGTCGCGCCTAATAATATAAGCGCTCTCGAAAAACGAAAATTTTCAGGCAATAAGGCATAGATGATAAGAATGATTCCTGTGCCAATTACAGTTCCGCGAATGATCCTGGTAAGTTTTACTGGTTTGTCATACCCTCCGCTAAAAAAAATGGTAATGAGCCAGATGAAAATATATGAGGGAACAACATACCGGATAAACTCAATCGGATAAGTACCCCCTTCAGTAAATTTTATATTTTGCTCGTAATAGTTTTTAATAAAAAATATTCCCGTGAAAATAAGTGCCGCGTCAAAAGCGGGGAGAGCAAGTTGCTTGATGAGCCTGCTTATTAATGAAATTCCTGCGCGAAAATAAATTGCAATATTGATGAGGAATGAAAAAAGCTGAGCATTGTTTTGTGAAAAATGTTTTTTTGCAAAGATGATCATGGCATTGTAAAACACAAATACATAATTTACGCTGCTCTTTTTCGTGCTTTCACCCTTATAATGGATAATTCGTGTTTCCGGAAAATAATAATTTTTATAACCGCCTAATGTGATACGGTAAGAGAGGTCAATGTCCTCGCCGTACATAAAAAAACTTTCGTCAAGCAAACCAATTTTATCGAGCGTTGTTTTCCTCAACAACATAAATGCGCCGGCAAGCACATCAACTTCGTTTATTTTGTCGTTGTCAAGAAACCCTAAATGATATTTTCCAAACGTTTTTGATTTGGGAAATAATTTTGATAGTCCGAATATTTTATAAAACGCAACGGAGGGCGTAGGTAGGCCTCGCTTTGATTCCGGTAAAAAATTTCCTTTTCCATCAAGCATCTTAACGCCTAATCCGCCTGCGTCAGGATGAGTGTCCATAAAATGAACAATTTTTTCGAATGTATCTTCTTCAACAACGGTGTCAGGGTTAAGTAATAGAACATATTCTCCCTTGCTTTGTTTTATTGCCTGGTTATTGGCGTAGGAAAATCCGTGATTGTTTTTGTTTGCGATAAGATGAACTTCGGAAAATTTTTCTTTCACCATTCCCACTGAGCCGTCCACAGAATTATTGTCGACAACAAAAATTTCGCCGGCTATATTTTTAAGCGCCTTTTTTACGGAATGTAAACATTGCTCGAGAAAATGTTCAACATTGTAGTTGACTATGATTACTGATATTTTGATGTGCGGATGTACCAATGCTGATATGGAGATTAGCGAATGGTTAGGTTATTTTCATAAGGTGTACGATTTATGATCGAGCGTCCTAACGTTACTTCATCTGTATACTCCAATTCATCGCCCATAGCAACTCCGCGAGCTATAGTGCTGATAGTAATATTGAATTCTTTTAATCTTTTATAAATATAAAAGTTGGTGGTTTCTCCTTCCATTGTAGTACTCAATGCCATGATCACTTCATTGATAACGCCCGTTCTTGCCTTGTCTACAAGTGATTCTATTTTCAGATCACCCGGACCTATACCATCCATCGGTGAAATAATCCCCCCTAAAACGTGGTAAACTCCTTTATATTGTTGGGTATTTTCAACGGCCATTACATCACGAATATCTTCAACAACACAAACAAGACTCAGTTCACGTTTAGGATTGGCACATATGTCACATATTTCGTTATCAGAAATATTGTGGCATTGTTTACAGTATTTTAATTCGTTTTTAAGTTTTACCAAAGATGAGCCAAACCGTTCAACATCACTTTGCGACTGTCTCATTAAATGAAGCGCATAACGAAGCGCAGTTTTTTTGCCTACGCCGGGTAGTTTGGAGAATTCGTTAACAGCATTTTCTATGAGTTTGGAAGAGAAATTCATTCTACTCAAAAATACGAAATAAAATGGGATGATTTGAGGGGGTAGAAAGAGATTATTATTTTTTTACTTTTCCTGTGCGGTCTTGCTGCTCTTTTTTAAGTTTAACTATTACGTTATCTATATAATAATATGCATAGTCTCTTGGGTC
This sequence comes from uncultured Bacteroidia bacterium, assembly GCA_964593555.1. Taxonomy (GTDB): domain Bacteria; phylum Bacteroidota; class Bacteroidia; order JAFLBG01; family JAFLBG01; genus CAZQIC01. Next base: position 68,533 of record CAZQIC010000004.1, read on the forward strand.
CATAATGTCTTTTGACGGATGGACTTTTTTGAATTTTATCTTTTTACCCGTTTCAAAACAGCCAATTGTAAAATAATTCTCGCCCCCTTTTGCTGTAAAATTTTCAAGAATTGTTACCCATTGGGACGTATCAGATATGTTTACATGTGTAGTAACCTGTGGTTTTAATTTTAATAGTTGAACAGTTTTTTCTTTTATTTCTTTTTCGGAAAAATAGACTTCTAAGTGTTGCAAAGAGATCTTGGAGCATTCAGCTAATGACACACTGAATTCAATAGTACATTTTTGTTTTGCTTTTAGTGGTTCCGAAAAATGGCCTTGTAAATATTCACCACCGGCTTCTTCCTGGTTTTGTTTCCTGAAATCATATGCGATAATTCCTGTGTAAGTGTTTCCTGATAGAGGTAATTGGTATCCCCAATAATTTTTAGAAGCAAATGGAATTTTATATTCGGCGCAGTTGTTATTGAAATAATCCGGTGAACTCATTGTAGGGTTGTTCCAATCGGTACAATTCTCTAAACCTGAAATATACCATGGGGCGCAATTAGAAAATTCAAAATCAGGATTTAGAACAATATTCTGCGCTCTTCCGGGAAAACAGAAAGCGCAAAGAAATATAAATGTTGTTGTAATAATTTTACTCATAAATTCAAAATTCTTTGCGCATTATAGTTAGCAAGGATTTTGGAGAGGTTTTTTCAATAACTATTTTTTCACAGCCATTAAACACTGCAAATTCTTTGATGGCAATGCATACTTGCGGCAATAGCTTTTTGAAATTCTTTGGTTCTTTTTCCAGGAAGAAGTTTTTGATATAAAATGTTTTTGTCTTCCTGTCGGCTTTGGGGTCAAGTCTGCCAATAAATTCGTTGTCTATTAATATTGGCAGACAAAAATAGCCGAATATCCTTTTTGGTTCAGGTACATAGCATTCTATAAGGTAATTGTAGTTGAACAATTGTTCAATACGCTTGCGTTGTATAAGTACATTATCAAACGGCGATAATAAATGAATTGTTTTTGATCTTTTTTTATCGTTTAGCAGTTTGAGATTTTGTTCAGTTGTGTAAAAAATATTTTTTTCAATCCCCTGCACTTTTAAAGGAATTATTTTTTCTTTCTCTGTGAGTTCCTTCAGTTTTTTATTTACTGTTGGTTTTATAAGTCTTCTCAGGTAAGTAATTTCATTTTCCGAAACAAAACCATGCGTGCTTATTGCTTTTAATATTAAGTGTTCGGCATATTCTTCATTCGTGGGAGTAGATGAATCAACAAATGAAGGCAATACTCTTTCAGTAAGGTCATATACTTTATGAAATCCTTGTCGTTTGGCAACCATTAATTCTCCTTCCATGAACAATTGCTCTAATGCTCTTTTCGCAGGTTTCCATTCATACCATGGGCCGGAACGTTTTTGTTTATGCTCAAAATCTTTGCTTTGCAGAGCGCCTTCGTTTTGTATGCGTTTCAGTACAAGTTTTTTTGTTTTCTTATCGTCCTCAAACCAATGTGATTTGCCTTTTGAATAAAGGTTCTTTCTATATAATGAGAATCGGTACTCGCTGATAGGCAAATAAGATGCCGCATGACTCCAGTACTCAAATATTGTTTTGTCTTTTTCGAGAAGTTCGTTAAGGTATTGTTCTTTGTAATTTTTCACCCTTGTCCATAATGTATGATGATGTGCTCTTGCAATGATTGATATGGTATCGAGTTGTATATAGCCGAGGTGTTCAATAGCTTTTAACGTGCCTTCTTTTCCTTTTCCAAAAAAATCATTCTTGTGCAGGCCTTGGCAATTGAGGGCTAACAAACGTGCTTCTTGTGATGAAAGGGTTTGCATTATTTGTTAAGAGTCAATTTTTTTAAAACTCGTATCAATGTGTCTACTGTTTTAAGATGCGTGCGGAATGAGAGACAGGCAAAACGCAAAACAAATTTCCCGTTCATGGTGGTTGAAGAAATAAATACTCTTCCGTCTTTTTGAACCGCTTTTACCAATTGCGCATTGAATTCATTCGCATCTCCTTTTTCTGGAACATATCGGTATGTAGCTACGGAAAGTTCCGGAGTAGGGCCAACTTCAAATCCTAATTTTTTAATTTTTTCAAAAAAGTATTGAGTGAGTAAAAGTTTTTCTTCAAGGCATGCACGAAAAGGTTTTACTCCATGGAGCATCAAGGGTAACCAAAGTCTTAATCCCCGGAAGTGACGTGTTAACTCGGGGGAAAGATCGGCAGGGGAGTCTTCGTCCCTTGAATTTATTGTGTCCTGCATATAACTTGCCAGGTATTGATGCGATGAGCTTAGGTGTTTTTTGTTTTTCACAATAACTACTCCCAACCCATAAGGGATAAATAATCCCTTGTGAGGATCCATTACGGCAGAGTCAGAAAGTTCGATTCCTTTCAATAATTTTTTTCCAGACTTTGTTAAAATGAAAAAACCGCCATAAGCCGCGTCGACATGAAACCACATAGCATATTTTTTTGCTATTGATCCTATTTGCTGCAAAGGATCAACTGCTCCAACGTCAGTCGTACCCGCAGATCCTATGACAAGCCAGGGTGTTAACCCTGCTTTTTTATCTTGTTTAATTTGCTGCTCCAATTGGCGAATATCCATTCTGTAATTTTCATCCATTGGAACATGTCGCTTCACAGATTCTTCAAGTCCTGCAATACGAATGGCCTTATCAACACAATGATGTACTTGTTTAGTTAAATACACTACTGTTTTGGGAATGTCTTTGCTTTTTATTTTGTGAGCATCGCGCGCTGTTACAATGGCTGTAAGATTGGCAATACTTCCTCCGGACAATAAGCTTCCTGCTGCACTTGATGGATATCCGATCAATCCTGCCATCCATTTCACTAGCATATTTTCCATGCGTGTCGCTCCGGGTGAAGCGAAGAAAATCCCGGAATAACGATTAGTAATCGCGGCCATATAATCTCCAAGCGCAGAATAATAGATTCCGCCGCCCGGTATATAGCCGAGGTGCCCACCTGATGCGGGATTCAGGCCTGTACTGTCAACATTTTTTTCAATAAGTTTTAGCGCCTTTTCGGTGCTAATACCCTTTTCTTTTATTTTTTCTTTTAAAAGTGCTTTTCCCTTGTCTTTTGTTTCAATGAAAGAGGGTAATTGCTCAACATTATCTAGAAAATATTCAGTGTATGAAATAATCTTTTTTCTAACCGCTTTTCTGCTTTTTGACCCCGGTTCCAGCTGTTTTGCTATAGCCTCCAGCTTTTTTAATTCTTTCTTCATAGCCTAAATCCTAAATGTGAAAAACTTTGTTAATATACCAAATAGTTGGCGGGTAATTACAGGGTTAAAAAAATCTTTCTTTGTTAGGAGGAATAGTTTTATCATCCAATAAACGTTAAACTTTGTCGCCACTATTTATCTTATTGAGTATTGCCGGTTATTTTTGCTTCCTGTTACTTATCGCATGGTACACGAGTCGCAATGCAACTAACCAATCTTATTTTCTCGGTAATAAGGCATCTCCCTGGTATGCGGTAGCGTTTGGAATGATTGGAGATTCTTTATCCGGAGTTACATTTATTTCATTACCGGGTACAGTAGGCACTTCGCAATTTTCTTATTTGCAATTGGTACTTGGTTATTTGTTGGGTTATTACATCATTGCAAAAGTATTGCTGCCTCTTTATTATCGATTAAATCTTACTTCAATCTACAGTTACCTCAATGGTCGTTTTGGTGCATGGTACACGAGTCGCAATGCAACTAACCAATCTTATTTTCTCGGTAATAAGGCATCTCCCTGGTATGCGGTAGCGTTTGGAATGATTGGAGATTCTTTATCCGGAGTTACATTTATTTCATTACCGGGTACAGTAGGCACTTCGCAATTTTCTTATTTGCAATTGGTACTTGGTTATTTGTTGGGTTATTACATCATTGCAAAAGTATTGCTGCCTCTTTATTATCGATTAAATCTTACTTCAATCTACAGTTACCTCAATGGTCGTTTTGGTGCATGGTCTCAGAAAACCGGATCTTTCTTTTTTTTGATTTCACGAACAATAGGGGCCGCACTGCGTTTATATTTGGCTGCCGGAGTAATCCAGCTTTTTGTATCTGATGCATGGAAAATTCCTTTTCCGGTAACAGTATCTATTATTATTATACTGATTCTTATTTACACCTATAAAGGTGGTATTAAAACATTGGTATGGACAGATACTTTCCAATCGCTACTGTTATTGTTAGGCGTTGTTTTATCAATAGTTGCGATCATGCAAAAGCTGGATTGGGGTATTGGCGAAACACTTACGAATGTGGCTAACAGCAGTTATTCAAAAATCTTTTTTTGGGATTGGCGGCCTGGTAATTTTTTCTTCAAACAATTTTTAAGCGGAGCATTCATTGCGGTTGTAATGACCGGGCTAGATCAGAATATGATGCAGAAAAATTTAAGTTGCCCTTCGCTAAAAGATGCTCAGAAAAATATTTATTCGTTCAGCATTGTATTGGTATTGGTGAACATATTTTTTGTTTCATTAGGCGCATTACTTTATTTATATATGGATAAAATGGGAATTGAACTGCCAATGAATGCTGATACTGGAAAAATAGCGACGGATAAAATTTTTCCCATGTTAGCACTGGGGCATTTAGGTTCATTTGCCGCAATTGTATTTATTCTCGGATTAACTGCAGCTACGTTTTCAAGTGCAGATTCGGTTCTGACCACACTTACTACTTCATTTTCTATCGACTTTTTAAGATTGGATGATAGTACAAGGTATACTGAGCAGCAGCAAACCAAAATACGTCATTGGGTACATATCGGGTTTGCAATAGTTTTATTGATAACAATTTTATTGTGCTCTGTTGTTAAGCAAACCTCAGTACTCGATGCTATATTTAAAGTAGCGGCATATACCTATGGACCTTTATTGGGTTTATTTACCTTCGGACTTTTTAGTAAACGTACAGTAATTGATAAATGGGTTCCTTTTATTTGTATTGTTTCTCCTGGTATTTGTTATCTGTTGAGCGAAAATTCAATCGAATGGTTTAATGGTTACAAATTCGGTTATGAATTATTGCTTATCAATGGCTTCCTGACTTTTGCAGGTTTATTTGGGATCTCAAAAAAAAGTCAATAGAAATGTCTATTGGCTTTAGAGAAATTTAAAACTTAAATTTTATTCTTTCATTTTCTCCACATAATCACTAAGCTTATTAATAGTTTGATTTCCGCCTTCTATTGCGCCATATTCTTCAACAACCCTTCTGCGTTCCGCTGCTGTTTTAAATAATGAGCGCATAGTAAGTTTGGTTTTTCCGTTAGCATCTTCAAACGTGACAGTGACATGAAATTCATCCGGGTTGTTTTCATCTGAGCCATGCCAATATTCCAGGAGTTCAGGCTTTACTACTTTTATATAGCTAATCAGGTTAGGAAATATTGTACCATCAGAGGACTTCATAGTATATTTCCATTTACCTCCTGGCTTTACATCCATACTTTCTGTTTTATTAATAAACCCGTTTGGTCCCCACCAGTTGTCAATATGTTTTGGGTTGGTCCAGGTTTCAAATACAAGTTCTCTTGGAGCATTCAGCAGGCGTTCAATAACGATCTCTCTATTTGTTGTGTTGTTTGTTTTTTTTACGGTTTCCATTTTTTTTGTTTTTTGACTGAAGTGCGATTAAATAATTGTCTAGATCATTGAGTTTGTTAGTCCAGAATTTACGGTACTGTTCCACCCAGTCGGAAATCTCATTAAGTTTTTCCAGTTTAGCATTACAATGCCTTTCTCTTCCTTGTTGTTTAATTACAACTAGTCCACATTGCGTAAGTATTTTAATGTGTTTGGAAATAGCAGGGCGGCTAATATCAAATTTTTCGGCTACGGAATTTAGATTCATTGAATTATTGGCAAGCAGGTGAATAATTTTCCTGCGTGTGGGGTCGGCAATGGCCTGGAATACGTCTCGTCTCATAATAAATATTTATGTAACCAATTGGTTATAAATATAGATGTAAATTCCGATTGTGCAAATATTTCTTGTAAGATTCTAAAATTGGGATTGTACCGGAGATGGTTCCTTAGTTGATCTTTTGACGGGATAAAAATGTTGTTTTAAAGTCCTCGTTTTCTACGTATAGATAGTAGATATACCCCTCGTGTGCTTTTATTTTTTCCACAAAGGGGTAGGGGATTGGATATGTTTGGGTCATCGTATTGCCTGAATGATAGTCTATTTCTTTTAGCTTAATTACTCCTTTTGATTTGAAAGAGGTATAGATTTTTTTCTCAGTTTTATCTACATAAATCTCTCTATTCCAGTCTTTTTCGCTGTTGAAATTTATTTTGTATTCGTTTGTTTTATTTTCGATAGGAGAAAATGTTGTTAGTTTTGAGTCGGCACAATCAAATAGGTAAACTGTATCATTAATTGTATATAGAGGAGAAAAAATTTCAATGAAGATTCTTTGTTCTGCAAAGATTCTTTCGAAATTCTGCGCAAGAGACCCTGCTTTATAAATTCCAGCATCGATTTTGACCTGCTCATAACTAATTTCATTTGCACTCATCTCCAAAATTCGTTTATCTGTAATTGAAGCAATTGGTCTTTTTAATCTGTCTTTTTTGTTTACATAATAATAATTTACAATAAGATTGTTTGTGGTAATGCGAAAAATTCCAAGATCTTCTTTGTGAGATCCTATTCTTTGTTCAAAATATAAGTTGTTTGCATCCTGGGCAATGCAAGGAAAAAGCAAAGCCTCCATTTTTTTTGTTTCTACCGGAGTAAGCAATCGTAAGGAGTTTAAAGAATAATCTACCTGATAACTATTTTCTGAACATATAACATGACAGCTACCAAAACAATCTTTAAATAATCTTAAAGGTCTTTCAGGAATATTCAGCGAGGCCAGTGTATCAAGGTTTTGGTCGATAAGAGTAAGTTTTGTCTTAGATCGATCCAGCAGATAGGTGATAAGAAGAATGTTATCGTTGTAAAATTCATAGTCGAGTACATTGCAATTGGTATTACTTGTAATTTTTTCAGGAATATCGCCGGTGATTTCTACTTCAGGCAGCTTCTTAATTTTTTTCGTTAGTTCTATCAAAAGATCTTTTGAGTTTTCCTTTTCAATACTCAACTGTTTTTTTTCGTATCCAACACGCTGTACATTAATATTAATAACGATGACTGTTTTATAGTATTCTATTTCAAAAATTCCGTTTGAATTTGAGAGCGTTCCGTTTGTAGAATCAATCTGAACACTTACGTTGGATAAAGGTTGTTTGCTTTCGGAGTCAATTATTTTACCAGTAATTTTATATTGTGTAGTTTGTCCCAAAGCAGATATAGCAATTAATATATTTATTGTTATAAGAGATAAAAGTTTTGATATTGATTTCAGGTTTTTCATTTGGATTACAATTGTTTTAAATAACTGCTGTACGGGTCCAAAATTCAAACAAAGAAATGTCCTTATAGAATAAATCGAATTGCCAATTTTTAAATTGGCAAGGGTATAATACGACCGATAATAGAAGAAATTGAAAGGTTATATTTTTGAGTTATTCGGTCTCGAATAAACCAATTGGACAACATTAATGTTACGTGCAGCGAATGCAGCTTCGCAATAGCTCAGGTAATAATTCCATTTGCGAATAAAAGGATCATCGAATCCAAGTTTTTTAACTTCGATTATTTTATTGTTAAAGTTTTCTCTCCATGTCGCTAATGTACGGGCATAATTAAGTCCCATTTCATTTAAAGAAAATAAAGTCATGTCGCCGGTATCATTAATCGCCTTATTCATGGCTGCGACAGAAGGGAGCAGGGATCCGGGAAAAATATGTTTTTGTATCCAGTCGACGCTGTTCTTTAAGGCATTGTAACGCGAGTCAGGACTAATAATCACCTGCAGACCAAGCACGCCATCTTTTTTCAACACCTCGTGACATTTTTTAAAATAAGCGTTCAGGTATTTATGTCCAACAGCTTCGAGCATTTCTATTGAAATTATTTTGTCAAAACTTCCTTTGATCTTCCTGTAATCTTCAAGTACAATGTTTACGCGGTTTTCCAATCCTTCTTTTTTAATTCGTTGAATGGCATAATCGTATTGTTCTTTAGAAATAGTTATACCGGTAACTTTACATCCATATTTTTTTGCAGCATGTACCGCGAAGCCTCCCCAACCGCATCCTATTTCAAGTACATGATCATTTGAATTAAGTTTTACACTCTCGCATAACCTGTCATATTTATTGGCTTGTGCTTCCTGTAAAGTGTTTTCGTTTTGTTTAAAATATCCACAAGAGTAGGTCATGCTGGGGTCAAGGAAGGTGGAGAAAAAATCATTGTTAAGATCGTAATGTTCGTGAATATTTTTTTTCGATCCACTCACCGAATTGTTTCTTGTAAGGTGTGTGACCCGGTTAATCAGGTTTAATAAATTAACAGGGGAAAATCTTTTTGTACCGCCCGACATGGCAGGGTTGTTTTCTATGTTATGTATCAGCCAGGAAATCACATTTGTAATGTTGTCCGTATCCCAGTCCCCATCAACAAATGCTTCCCCAAAGCCTATATCACCATGTAAAACTGTTTTTTTGAAAAATGCATCATTGTTTATTTTAATGGAAGCTTTAACGCTTTCGTTTTTGCCGATTGTCATTTTTTCATTGCCTGGCAATTGTAACTCAAGCATTCCGGCATCCATCTTCTTTAATAATCCTAATACGATTTTTTTATATGTCGAGCCCATTTTTATTTTTCTATAGGGTTAATTACCTGTTGTTGTAGTTGCTGATTTGCGTTTTTCTTATGATATCCAATTCCTCTTAACCAGAGTTTCATTGCCTGCCAGTGAATAAGGAGAATTATTTTAACAGTTATGAGTGGATATCTAAAAGTATAAAAAAGCATTTTGGTGTTTGTTATCTCTTCTTTTTTGCCGGTTAATGTGCTGAAGAAAAATTTACTGTTATCTCTGAAATCATCTATGTGAATATCTAATTTTTCTCCTGGGACTTTTAATTTAAAATCGAACCACGCATCAAGATCAATAAAAGGGGATACGTAGAAGAATTTCTGGTGCTGTTCTTTAAATGTTTCGTTCTCATTTTTCTTTAATAGAAATAATTTCATTTCTTTAAATGTATTTGTTATTTCCGCAATAACACATACAGGTTTTCCCTCTCTATCGAAACAAAAATAAAAAGATACCGGGTTAAATATATAACCCATTGTACGTAAGTGCGTCAACAACATGATTTTTCCCCCTTGAAGATCAATTCCCTGAGATGTGAGGTAATTCAATACTTTTTCTTTGATGGTATTCCCCGGTTTTTCTTTGAAATAATCATTGTCTTGGAAGCTAAAAATATTGGATCGGTTCCTGCTGATCAGCAAATTGTTTTTTGCTAAGGAGTCTATCTCGTCGAGATCTAAGTAAAACATGAAAATGTTATAATTGAATACATATTTTTTGGGAAGCATCCTGCAATGCATCACTTTGCTTTTATATATGCAGGATCTTAGCTCCATACATCCCTTTTTAGTATAGTTCCGCAAACATCAACTGCTGATTTAAATGCATCCTCATGAAAGCCGTGTCCAAAGTAACTCCCGCAAAAATAAATTGGCCCACTTGTATTTAGTGTCGCAAGCTTATCCTGTGCTTCCAGCGCATCAACCGTAAATACGGGATGTTCATATGTGTATTGTTTCAGGATTTTCTTTTCGTTAATCTCTCCAAAATCATTAATGGAAACAAAGTAATTTTTTTTTGTCTTTAGATTTTGGAGTTTATTCATGTAATAAATCGTGGAAGTAAGGTTTTCGCCTTTTTTGTTATCGATCAAATAATTCCATGCCGACCAAACACGCCTTGTTTTTGGCATTACGTTTTCATCCCAATGGAGTGTTGCAATGTTCTTTTGATATGTGAATGGGGAAAGCAACTTTCTTTGTTCTGTTGTTGGGTTTTCTAATAGTGAAAGCGCCTGATCGCCATGACACGCGAAAATTACTTTATCATATAATTTCTTTTCACCGGACTCAATTGTTATTTCAATCTTATCGCCAATATGTTCTATTTTTTTCGCCCCGCAATTTATTTTTATTTTTTCTTTGAAAGGTGCAATGAGTTTTTGTTTGTAGCTCTCACTTCCATTTGTAACTGTGTACCACTGGTAATGTGTATTGAGTCCCAATAAGCCGTGGTTGTGAAAAAAACGAACCAGGCTATAGATTGGAAATTTAAGAGTGAGTGACGTTGGGACGGACCAAAGCGCAGAGCTCATCGGTGCAAGATACTTATAGAGAAAATCTTCACCTAATTTCATTTCCTCGATGTATTCCGCAACTGAATAATGATAATATTTTTTATCATTTATGATTTCTGTTGCGTGATCATTGAATCGGTTTATTTGATTTAACATTTTTATGAATGAGAAATCGAATATGTTTTTCCGCTGCCCGAAAAGTCCATTAAATCCCGATCCGCAATATTCAAGCTCTGAAGGCCTGTGCTGGACTCCAAAACTCATATCAGTTTTTTCGAGAGGAACATCAAGCTTTTCGAATAGGCGAAACAGGTTTGGATAGTTAATTGGGTTGCATACAATAAATCCGGTGTCAATATTTACAGGCTTGCCATCTTCTTCAATGATGGCAGTATTGGTATGGCCTCCAATGTAATTTTGTTTTTCAAACACATCGATATCATAGTGTTTATGCAAAAAATAAGCACAGCCCATGCCTGTAATTCCTGTTCCTATGATAGCGACTTTTCCCACCTTTATAAAATAGTAATATTTTTCTTGAACGTCATTGCGAGTGAGGGCACTTTCTGCCCGAACGAAGCAATCTTGTTGCTGGAATAGATTGCTTCAGTCGTTCCTCCTTCGCAATGACGAAGTGCATATGAGTTAAATACAATCATTAGATATTTTTCTTCTCAAACAAATAATGTCCAACTAACCATTCTTGTCCGTTTTTTAAGCCAAATAATTCTTCACATGACATAAAAAATACTCTCCAGTAAGCCCACCATTTTACAGCGTTCTCTTTTCCGTAGGTGCTTTCCATAATGGGCATTATTTCTTTTTTGTGCTTGTCCATATTCTGTAACCAGGCAAGAGATGTTTTTTCATAATGTGTGCCATCCACATCCCACTGCTTGGTAATTTGAATGTGGTCGGAAAATTCATGGAATAAATTTTTGCCAGGCATAATTCCTCCGCTGAAAAAATATTTTGCCATCCAATCAGTTTCATCAATTACCTCGAATAAGTAACTGTATTCTTTATGACAAAAAATATGGACGAATAATTTTGCATCAGGTTTCATAAGCCCTGCTACTTTTTGAAACAATGCTTTATAATTGCGCATATGCTCAAACATTTCAATAGAAACTATGCGATCAAATGTTTCATTGATGGTGAATTCATTAATGTTCGCTGTAATTACGGTAAGATTTTTTATACCACGTTCTATCGCTTGCTGGTCGATAAATATTTTTTGTGTTTTGGAATTAGATACTGCCGTAATTGAACTATTAGGGAATTTTTTTGCTATATATAATGACAATGATCCCCAGCCGCAGCCAAGTTCCAATATTTTATGCCCGTCTTTTATTTCTGCCCGCTCACAATATAGCGAGAGCATCTTATCTTCTGCTTCATCAAGATTTTTAGTAGAAGAATCCCAGAAACAGCTGCTGTATTTTAGATTTTTGCCAAGTGCCAGCTGAAAAAAAGTCGTCGGTAATTCATAATGCTGTTCGTTAGCCTTTATTGTATCAACAGCGATAGGCCCAGTACTTATTTTTTGTAATAAGTCTTTGAAATGTGCAGCCTGCTTTTCAGAAGTACCTTTGTTCTCCTGGCGCAATCGGTCGTAGCATAATTTTCGTATATATGATCTGATAACAAAATCAGGTAAAAGATTTTGTTCAAACAACTTTGTTAATAGTTTCAAAAGGCAATAGTTTTTTGAATGTAAAAAAACGACTTATTTTGCATTAATTTACGAAAAACAACATTAAATGGATTTGATTTTATTCAATTGTTCACTTGCAGTATCTGTATATATATTAATAGTATATGTAATAGCTCAGATCAAGGTTGATAACAGCATTGTTGATATTGCCTGGGGCGGTGGATTCATTGCTATAGTCGGAGTTTCAATATTAAGTATGGAATCTGTTCATCCGCGTCAAATCCTTGTTTCAGCACTGGTATTTATCTGGGGTTTAAGACTTGCATTATATATTCATGGGCGCAATAATGGCAAACCGGAAGATTATCGTTACCAGGAATTTCGTAAAGGATGGGGCAAAAACCCATGGCTGCACGCATTAGTGAAGGTGTTTTTATTGCAGGCTATTTTGATGTTTTTAATTGGTCTTTCATTAATTGAGATTGCAGCATATGGCAATAGTCCTTTAAATTGGATCGATGTATTGGGAGTGATTGTTTGGGTAAAAGGATTTTTCTTTGAAGCCTTGGGTGATTATCAGATGTCACGCTTTAAAAAGGACCCCAACAATAAAGGAAAAATAATGCGTGCGGGATTGTGGAAATATACCCGTCATCCTAATTACTTCGGAGAAGTAGCCATGTGGTGGGGAATATTTATCATAAGTATTTCCGCTGGCAATTGGTGGATATCGTTGATAAGTCCGGTGTTACTGACACTTTTAATCTTAAAAGTGTCTGGTGTTACAATGTTGGAAAAAAAATATACAGGTAATCCTAAGTATGAAGATTATATAAAGAAGACGAGCACTTTTATCCCTTGGTTCCCTAAAAAGTAAAAACATCGCGCATTCAGAAAATACTGCCGTAATTTTTCCTCTAAATAAGAAGGTAGCTTATGCTTTTGGTATGCTTGGCTGGTCAATAATCAGCAACCTTATTTCAGTAATGCTTATTTATTTTTATTTGCCGCCTGATGACTCAGGTTTAACGAGTCTGGTACCGCAGATAGTTTTTTTTGGTGTATTTAACCTTATGGCTTTGCTTGTTGCGAGCGGACGTTTGTTTGATGCCATAATTGATCCATTGGTAGCATATTTCAGTGATAAAAGTACACATCCAAAAGGCAGAAGGATTCCGTTTATGAAAATTGGATTTATTCCTGCTGTAGTTTGTTGTTTGCTAATATTTATGCCGCTTGAACATCAAGAGTCGATGGCAAATGTTTGGTGGTTATTTTTTGTCCAGATATTATTTTATTTTTTTGTTACGTTATATATTATCCCTTATAATGCCCTTCTCCCGGAATTAGCAAATACTTCAGAAGAAAAAGTAAGCCTTTCAACTATTCAGTCTTTTGCTTTTGTTATTGGCATGATCATTTCTTCACAAACGCCTGCTTTTGCAGATTTGCTGGAGAAAGTGTTGGAAATTAGCTCGAGGCAACATGCATTACAATTAGCTATAGGAATTCTTTCTGCAATCGCAGGGATGTGTATGTTGATTCCTGTACTTGCTATTGATGAAAAAAAATATTGCAAACATAGTCCAGTATCTATTCCCATACTTCCAGCTTTGAGACAGGCTTTTGCGAATGTCTCTTTTCGTTTTTTCCTGGTGGCCGATTTTACCTATTACATTTCTATTGCTATTATCACGAGCGGATTACTGTATTATGTAAAAACTTTGGCTGGCATGGAGGAAGCAGAGGGAGGAAAATTAATGATGGTGATGGTCGGTCTTTCGTTGTTGTTTTATCCTTTTATGAATAAAATTACAAAAAGGGTGGGGAAGAAGAACCTGATAGTGATATCACTCGCGATGCTATCTGTTTTATTTTTTGGGATTTATTTCGTTGGAAAACTTCCTATTGAGGGTTCGGTACATTTATATATTTTGTTCTCACTTTGTTCTTTACCATTAACATTTTTAAGTATTATTCCACCCGCACTGCTTGCCGAACTAGCAAATGCTGATTTAATAGTAACAGGACAATCTAAAGAAGGAATATATTATGCTGTCCGTTTTCTATTTGTGAAGTTGGGACAAACACTCGGCATCATGTCATTCGCAATTTTTTTATCGTATGGTAAAGATGTGGGTGATGACATGGGGTTAAGATCAACAGGAATTGTGGGGGGGGTATTGTGTTTAGTGGGTTGTCTTATTTTTTTGAAGTTTGATGAGAAGAAGTTGATGCAGAGTGAGCGGGATTAGTTTTCGCATCTCGACAAGCTCGATGTGACAATTCGGAATGGGATAACCGTAACATGTTTTTGTTTTCCGATAAGGTTATTGATAGGGTGTGATAGCCCGAAAATCCGCCGTGCTCGGGTCTGCCTGTGTGTATACGGTTCGGATTTTCTTGACTTGTTTGTACTTTTTTTGGGTGGTAGCTAAGAAAGTAAAATAGCAATTAATGCGTCGTTTCTAATTCGTATTCAAAATAGTTTCCTTGGTATAAGCCACCAATAAAACCCTCCCATTCAATTTTAAGTTTTTTATTCCTTTCTGATACGTTTGCGGGAGCATCATTTTTGATCTGCTCATAATATGAATGCATTGAACAATAGAGTTGTATTTCATATAGACCTTTCTGCTTGGCCATGTTTTTTAATACAATCTCCTTTGTTTCTAAAGGAGTGTTATGGTTTAGCTGTGGAATTAATACATATGAACATTTTAGAGTGTCCTTGTTTTTAGAAATTTTATTAAAAGGATTAAAGAGCTGAAATGTGAAAACTGTCTCGTTATCCCTAGCAATAATTGTGCTGTCTTTGATAATAAATTTATTGGGAGCTGATTGTATCTTTTGCAATGTTTGTTGAATGGTTGATAAGTCAGGATTGGTATCATGATTAGTTCCATGGACAAAATATTGTGAACTTTGCGGTGTTGGCTTTTCGTTTCTACAACTGAACAGAAAGCAAGCTGTCAAAAAAGTTAAAGAAATACACAGATGTTTCATGCCTGATTTTAATTGTTATTAGGACTAAAACTCTATCCTATACCCTCCATAAGGGAATAGGCCCAATTGATATTCATACACCATTTCCGATTTTGAAGGATCGTATATTTGGCGCAATATATTTTTCTTGTTTAAAATATTTTCGACACTTATAAAGAATAACTGGTTAATTTTTTTCTGATTTATCTTGTAAGAAATTTTAAAATCAACTTTTGAATAATTCCTGAATTTTTGAGAGTAGGCGAGCGAATCAATATATACAGCTCTTTTTTCCTGTATGGAAGCATCAATGTCAGCTGGAGTAAAGCGTCCGCCGCCTGCCATTGTAACTTTTGCATCAAAAGCCAGGATCTTGTTTCCTTTTCCAAGAGGGATCTCAATTCCTCCAAGGGTATTTAATACATAACCATTGCTATATCCCGTAAAACGTTCAACTCCATCACTTGAGGTATACTTAGATTCAAACACAGATAAAGTGAAAAGTGTATAATAATTTTTACTGAAAAATTTCTCTACTGTAAGTTCAACACCATAATTTTTCCCCTTCCCTTTGTTTGTAAGACTGTCAACAAGCGGTATGCCTTCAATGTCATTGCCCACATTGATCATTGAAAAAGAAGTTTTGTAATTTTTTTCAATTGGGATATCATACAATTGTTGGTAATATGGTTCAACTTTTACACGGAAGTCCTTGCCAATATTTGCATCATATCCTGTAATAAAGTGATGTGCTCTTGAAAGATCAAGATTTCTGTTGGAATGAACGAAAGTTCCGTTGGCTTCATTTGTGGTACGGTAAAAATAGTAGATCAGCGGTTGTATCTGACTATGCATTCCATAGGAGAAATTGACAGATTGCTTTTTACTTATCTGCCATCTTATACCACCCCTGGGTTCTATTGCCCATGAATTGTTTAATAAAAAATTCTGGAGATGTATTCCATTGTTGAGTGTTAGCTTGTCCGATATTCTGTATTGCCAGTGTGCAAAACCTTGTATTAAGCCGGTATTGTTTTTCTCTTTAAGAATGTCGAAGTATTGTACATTTGTACGAGAGAAATAAGATGATTTATAATCGATCATCATATTGCTATATGTTACACCCGATTTTAAAAGATGTTTGCTGTTTATTTTATTTGTAAAAATATAATCAACGTTTAGCTGATCATCGATAGATGTATTCTTAAATACATTAAAATTTTCTTTTGTAACAGATAGGGTGTCAATGTTTATTTTGTAATAACTTCTTGATCCTGAAATTGAAAATTTTCCGGATATTTTATTGTTAAAGAAGTAAGTGTGTGATGCTCCGATAGTTCCCATTCCTGCTGTAAAGATCAGGTCTTCACCTTTGGATGTAAACGACCAATCCGTAGAATCTTTTTCACTATCCAATAAAGATATATTACTGTAACCTCCAACTCCCCAAATGCTGAAAATGCCTTTTTTTTCAGTTGGTAAATTTATTTTAAAAGAAAGGTCCTGATATTTTGGGATGGCAGATACACCAAAGCTTATTCCCAATGCCTGAAAAATTTCCAGTGTTGAATACCTGTAATTCACAAGGAATGATCCGCCGTTCTTTTTATTCAGTGGTCCCTCTACACCAAATTCTAATCCGTTAAAACCAAGCTGCCCGGTGAATTCTGTTTTTTCATTGTTACCGTTTCGTAATCTTAGATCAAACACTGCCGCCATCCTGTTTCCATACTCTGCGGGAAATGCGCCTGTCAAAAAATCTGTATTACCCAATAAGTTATTGTTAAGCATACTTACCGGCCCGCCGGTTGCTCCCTGATTTGAAAAGTGATTTGGATTAGGTATTGGTAGGCCTTCCAATCGCCACAATACTCCTAGTGGAGAATTACCTCTTACAACAATATCATTGCGTACATCATTACCGGTTGCAACACCTGCGTAATTCGCGACCATTTTACTTGGATCTCCTCGGCTTCCGGCAAAACGTTCTGTTTCTTCATTCTTGAAATTACGTGCGCTATTGGTAACTAACTCATTGTTCGCTTTTGTTTTATCTTTTTCAAAAATAATTTCCACCACTTCAGAAGAATATACTTTCTCACGCATTTCAATGGTAAGTATTACTTCTTTACCTGATGATACTACAATGTTACTTATTGTAACATCATCGAATCCTAAAAAACTTGCTTTTATTGCGTGGCGACCAACTTTAACATTGTTGAGCCTGAATCTGCCTTCGTTATCTGTTGAAGATCCGTTAAACGTGTCATTATTAAGTAAAATAACATTTGCACCAATAAGCGGTGACTTAGAGTCGGCATCAATAACTTTTCCGCGAATTGTTTGAGTGAATGTTTGAGAGAATGCGATAGAAAAATTTAAAAGGGAGAATAGAAAAACTAAAATTTTATTTTTCATGATAATCCATCCAACAGTTTTTCCATCTCTTGCTGCACTAATTTCGCTTGCACGGCTGCTTGTATTGCAAAATCTTCTCCCTCGCTGGCATATATTATCGCCCTTGAGGAATTAACGAGTAGGCCGCATTGTTTGTTCATGCCGTATTTAGCTACTTCTGCCAGGCTTCCACCTTGTGCGCCAACACCGGGGACCAATAAAAAATTATCTGGAATTATTTTTCTTATTTCACTAAGCATGCTTGCTTTTGTGGCACCAACTACATACATCATGTTATCTGCGTTGCCCCAGGTTTTTGAGGTATGTAAAATTTCTTCGAAAAGTTTTTTGTTATTGTGTTCTAATAATTGAAAATCAGCGGCGCTGCTATTCGAGGTTAATGCTAGTAGTACCACCCATTTGTCTTCGTAATTAAGAAAAGGTTTTACGGAATCCGCTCCCATGTAAGGTGCAACAGTAAGTGCATCAAAGTCCATTAATCCGAAAAATGCCTGCGCATACATGTCGGAAGTGTTTCCAATGTCACCTCTCTTAGCATCAGCTATGGTAAAAATACTTTTTAACTCTTTTAAATAATGGATTGTTTTTTCCAGCGATTCCCATCCAGCGCTGCCCATACTTTCATAAAATGCAGTATTGGGTTTATAAGAAACGCATAAATGATGAGTAGCATCAATGATCTGTTTGTTGAATTCGAAAATGGGATCACTTGATTTATGAAGATGCCTCGGAATTTTTTTTATGTCGGGATCAAGACCAATACATAAAAAGGATTTTTTGTCCTGGATATTTTTGAAAAGTTCCTGCCTTGTCATAACCTGAAAACAAAATTACTTATTCCCAGTGATATAATTGCAATGAGGCAAACACAAATATAAGTACTTACGCCAGCAGGCTCAAAAACGAAATGGTATCCTGAGGGTTCTCAAAGGGTTACAATGCCGTTCCTTCTTTTAATTTTTCGGCGTTTTCTGCAACATGTAACGCATCAATAAACTCTTGTATGTCACCATTCATGAAGGCCGGCAAATTATGCATGCTTAATCCTATGCGGTGATCAGTTACACGGCTCTGTGGATAATTGTAGGTGCGTATTTTGGCTGATCGGTCACCTGTAGAGACCATTGTTTTTCTCTTAGAAGCAACATCACCATCTCTTTTTTTAGACTCGAGGTCATAAAGTTTGGTGCGTAACATGTTCATGGCTCGTTCCCTATTGCCGTGCTGAGAGCGTTCCACCTGGCATGTGATTTGAATACCGCTGGGCTTATGTGTAAGCATTACTTTTGTCTCTACCTTATTTACGTTCTGTCCTCCAGCACCTCCTGAACGCGCTGTCACTATTTCCAGATCGGCGGGGTTAATAACTATTTCAAAATCTTCTACTTCAGGCAACACTACAACAGATGCCGCTGATGTATGTACTCTTCCCTGTGTTTCTGTTTCAGGCACACGTTGTACACGGTGTACGCCCGATTCAAATTTTAATATTCCGTATGCAGTATCGCCAGTCACATTAAAAATAACCTCTTTGTAACCACCGGCTGTGCCGTCGGAGAAATCCACTAATTCTACTTTTAACTTATTTGATTCGCAATACCTGGTGTACATGCGGTAAAGGTCGCCAACAAAAATACTTGCTTCATCACCACCGGTACCGGCTCTGAGTTCCACAATGGCATTTCTTTCGTCTTCCGGGTCCTTAGGTACAAGCAGGTTTTTGATCTCTAATTCCAGATTTTCTTTTTGTATGGATAGCTCGTCCACTTCTGTTTTTGCCATCGCACGAAAATCTTCGTCTTTTTCTTTCATCAATACTTCTTTGGATGAAGTAATATTATCCAACACATTTCTGTAGATATGATAAGCATCGACAATTGCTTTGAGGTCTTTATATTCCTTGTTGAGTTTAGCAAAGATTTTCATATCTGCGAGGTTAGCAGGGGAGGAGAGCTGCGTTTCCACATCTTCCCATCTTTTTTTTATAGCTTCGAGCTTATCTAACATGTATTTTAATTATTATAAAAGACTAGTACTTCACAAATTTTTCCTTTGCAATAGTCTCCGTTGCCGATTTTACAACTAAAAAATAGGTTCCGCTGGTTAAGGGCGCTGTGGAAAAGGAAAATATGTTTTGACCTTCGTCAGATTTTGTCTCTGTAAGCTGGGCAACCAACCTGCCAATATCATCATAAATGGTGAAGACAAGTATTTCGCTTTTGTCGAGGAAAAAATTTACCGATGCCGTTTCTCCAACAGGGTTAGGAAAAAAGATGACGTTTGGTTCAACAGGTGTCACAGTCCTTTGCTGCGGACTACCAAGTTCGGCGATCCACGTGCCATATTTATTATTTGCCTGTCCAAATGTACTTGTAATCCAAACCTTTCCCGGTTCGTTAAATTTTCTTTGTGATCCGGAGTAATCTCCCCATCTGCTATTATTTCCAACAAAACTAATGTAGATATAGTTGGATCCTGATTTTACATTGAGCCTATCAGAATAATTTCCATGGTTATCATAGTAAACAGAGGATATGCCAGCGAATACTGTTGGGGCCGTGTGACTAAAAGAAATGATAGATTCATTTTCAGGCTCGCTCAAGCCGGAATGTGTTATGTTGGTTCCGCAGTAAGAAATATTGGGGTAGCCGTAATCTAATAATGTATCAGAAATAATATGCGCTTTGATAGTAGGTGTTCCCGAAACATTTGACATTATACCATGATATATTCCAGCAGTACCGGTGGAAGTGTCTAAGGTGTTTTGTACAAATTGTATTTTATCATTGTGGTAATAGGCGCCAAGAATTCTTGAATCATTCGTTTGAAGAGTCTTTCCGGCCGCCTGTCTTGCATTTGGTGGTACAAAATAGTGCATAGGGCTCATCACAACTTTTGCAGTTAATGCCGCCGCCCCACTTTCCTGGCTATTGGTGACCTCAACTAAAAAAATGGAGTCGTTATTTGCTGCTAAGTTTCTATTGCTTACAAAATACATGTTTGGCGCTTTAATTTCATCGCCTCCTTTGGCCGGGCATAGGTTGCGAATCTTCCTTCCATCAAATTCAATGTTACTATACATTGTTGAGGCGATGGCCTGCCCTGAGTAACCCTTATCTTTTCCTACCTGCCAAATTAATGTTTGAGCAAAACCTGTTTGCCATGGCATTCCATTTTTAAGAAGGTTGATGGTAAGGAAAAAATCTTTCTCTGTAATTGATACCATGGGGTAATCGCTCCATTGCGTGGTTACAAAAGGATTTCCATTAATAGAGTATAAGTTCCAAATGCCTGTTGGGTCATTTGTTTGCGAGAACGCAACTGTTATATAAGTTGCAGCGGAAGAGAATCCATTCAAATAAACAATGATAAATCGGTCTGAAAAAGGATCGTAAAGTGCTTTGGGGTCAAATTTTTGATAGCGAGGGGTTTGAGAGATTCCAAATGTATCAAGCGAAATGGATTTTAATAACACATTTCCATTTACATCATACATATATATTATATTGTTTGTGACAGAAACGAGTTTCCCATTGTTAGAGATTGCAACGTCGTTATCCATAGGCACTCCGCTATTCTGTAAGTTGCCTTCGAAATTTCTTTGAAGTAATGGAAGCGATGCAGGCAGCTGATTAATGGTAGTTGTTTTGTTGTAACTGTTGTTGTAATGTTTTACAGGATACTTTTTAAGAAGTTCTTCCTTGGTTTTTGCTAAATTTTTTTGGTCGAAGCTTGGATTAGGCATCTCTAAGTGGTTCAACACAGGGCGCCACTTGGTTTCAATCTTACTTACGTCTATAACCGTTGGTTTCCCTATCGCGATTTCGGTTTTTTTATACGAAAACTCCTGGCCATACACATGGAACATCAGGCTTAAAATAATTACAGTAAAAAAAGTGCGAAGCATCTTACAAAGGTACTCAAAATTGTTGTTTTTTCTGAAAACTAAAAATAAAAGTCTATTACAAAGAAGGTTGCAAAAATTACACTTGCAATTCCATTGGTGGTAAAAAAAGCGAGATTAACGCGGCTCAGGTCAGAAGGTTTTACAATAAGGTGCTGATATAATAGTAGTCCGGAAAAAAGTGTGGTTCCTGTCCAGTAAAAGAAGTTAGAGGGTTGAACGAATCCGGCGTAAACCACAAGGCTGAAAGTTATCGTGTGTAATAAAGTAGAAAACAATAGTGCATTTTTTTTACCCAATAAAACAGGGATGGATTTTAGTTGCTGTTTTTTATCAAAGTCTTCATCTTGCAATGCATAAATAATGTCAAAGCCAGCAACCCATGATAGAACAGCGAATGAATATAAAAGTGGAATTAAATTAAATTTTCCGGTAACTGCTATGTATGCTCCGATTGGTGCAAGCGAAAGACCAACACCAAGAATCAAATGACATAACCAGGTAAAACGTTTGCTTAGGCTGTATCCGAGGACAACGAGTAGCGCTACCGGTGAAAGATAAAAACAAAGCGGATTAATAAAATAGGTGCAACTGATGAATAGCAAACAGTTAATGATCACAAATGCTAATGCATTGCCGGGTTTTATTATTCCCGATGGAATTTCCCTGATCACGGTACGGGGATTCGCCGCATCAATGTCTTTATCAATGTAACGATTAAAGGCCATGGCTGCACTGCGTGCAAATACCATACATAAAATGACCAATAAAAATAATTGCCAGTTAAATGGTGAAGATGAATGTCCGGTACCCTGCACAAATCCTATTATCGCGAATGGCATTGCGAAAATAGTATGACTGAACTTTATTAAAGAAAGATACTTGGAAATAGAACCAATTTTGTTTTCACTCATAATTTTCTCTACCACGTAACCATTTTTCCTGATGCCAGTATTTCGTTATTTGAAATCATGGTATAAAAATAAACTCCGTTAGGCATGTCATTCCTATTGATGGCTATGGAGCCGATGGAATTATTTATTGGCACCAATTTTATTTTTGCTCCAATAGAATTGTAAATGATCAATTGAACATTTGTGTTTTTGTTTTCACTGAATGAATACATTATTGTAGTAGAGTTCTGGAATGGGTTAGGGTAAACTTTTACATCTGTTTTTCTTTCAGGTGAAACATCCGTAACTCCAGAATAGCAATTTTGTAATGCTAAAAACGCATTTGCTTTTCCGTAGCCCCAGGTATTATTTGGTAGTGCGGTTCCGGTAAAAGTATCTTGTTTAGCGCAATAGAGAATGGCATTTTTAATATCCTGGTAACTGGCAGTTGGAAAGCGCTGTAAGTAAAGTGCTGCAATTCCTGCCACAACAGGTGAAGCATTTGAAGTACCTCCATCACGGAAATGAAGATTACCAAAAGCGACATGTGTTGTACAAACAACAGTAGGTACCACTGCGGCCATTACCCACGCAGGTCCTGATGCCATTGTGTAATTTCCTGTTGATGTAATATCCGGTTTGATTCTTAGGTCGCGTGTTGGACCTGCGCTCGAGCTGACCGAAAGTGATCCGGGGGTGATTGTTGTGTCCGTATAAATATTGCCGACACAATTTAAATGAGTGTTCCTATTATAATAATTTCCAACTGTTATAACTTCATCAAGGCACTGAAAGCTGCTGACAATAGTCTGCATTGCATCGGGATATTTATAATAGGCACTATCGGGAAGAACAGATGGTGGAGGAATATTATTATAAACCATGCCTGATAAATAGTTGCTGAAATTAATGTTCCAGACATCAAATTTCCCGATACCTGTAGTCATCAATCTCCAGTTAAACAGAGCTGAGTCAGGATGGATCTCAAAAATAAATTCATATGTACTTCCATTAAGATCTCCATAAGCATCAACAAAGCCTAATCTTTTGCCTCCGCTTTTAAGAGTGTCGGTAAGCCACATCCCAAGATTCGAAGTAATCTTTTTGAAAGGAGTATTGCCTTTAAAAAAATAATTTGGGGTTACACGGTCAGCGCCTATGGCGAACTTGATGTTTTTCAGATCGTTGGTATCTCCCCATACTTCAATTCTAATGCCGCCTCCAAGAGCAGGGTCGGGTTTAAACCAGGTGAAGTTAGTGTCCGCTGTAACTGTATATCCAAGATGGAAAGGAAGTCCGCCAAGGTTTCCCGCGGCTGCTACCAATGATCGCCCGTTTTGCTGTGTAATAAGATTCTTAATTAACTGTGCTTCCATGTTTTTTCCGTCATGCGATCCGTAATAGTCTCCAATGCTAATATTAATTACGCATGGCTTCCCCAATGCTTGCGCTTTTGAATAAATATAGTTTACTGCATCGGATAGCATAAAACCTGTCGGATTATTAAAATTCATTCCAACAATAACAAGATCACTTCCCGGAGCCACACCTTTATTTACATTAGCGCCTTTCCCGTTTCCAGCAGCAACACCGGTAACGTGTGTCCCATGTCCTGTTTCATCTCCATGTACCCCTGCCTTGCCACTGTCGATCTGTAAATTATTCCACTCTTGTCCGTAATTAAATGGCAGTGGTGTTGTTCCGCCGCTATTTAGGTTTTGATCCCATAAGTATTTCACCCTGGTTACGCTTTGTCCTCCAATACTGTCCCGAAAATCAGGATGTAAAAAATCAATTCCACTGTCGATGATTCCCATTACTGTTCCGGAGCCGTCATAACCTTGCGGGAGTGGGGTTAAGCCGGCATGCACTTCGTTTATATTATTATTTACTCTTACAGAATCATTCATTAATTTGAGGTGAGCATTGTTCCCTTCAATACGCTGGATAGAATTACTTTGTATCAGTGTTGGAATGTTTTTCACAGGAATCTCAACTGAAGCAATATCTCCTGCATAGAATTTTAAAATTCCATGAGCTTGCTCTGTTAGTATACGTATGGAAGCAATATTGCCTCTTATTAAAAGTGGTAGCAATTCGTTTTGTGCTCCGGGATCAGCAATTTTTCTTGCAACAACAGAATTGTATTTTATTTGGGAGTTGGCACAAAAAAATATTGATAGAAATACTATAGCGAGTATAAATTGTTTCATATTTTATTTATGAATTATGGGTAAAGGAAAGATCAATTTTAATAAATTTAGCAAAAAATAAACAATTCTGAAATTGGACAGAAGGGTATTTTTATTTCTTGTATTATTCTTTTACGTAACTGTAGCTTGTGGGGCTGTTCCGCCGGATTCTATTGCGTACTCGAAAGATTTTGTTTTTAAAGAAGGCCTTTACATCAGCTATGATCAATTTAAACACAACACTCCAGTAGAAATAAAAGAAATAATTTTTGATTACGATAAAACCAAACTAGATTTTCTAAAGACAGTAACCGGCAAAAAGGAAATAGTTTTTTTAAACGATAGCAATCAAAAAACAACAGTTAAAACATCCGATATATGGGGGTATTGCCAGAACCAGGCTATATACATTCGTTATAACGACGATTTTTTCAGAGTGCCCATTGTTGGAAGCATCTTTCACTTTTTAGGTTATCAATATGTGAGCGCAGGGGGAGGGTTTGGTAGTCCAAGTATTTATGGAAATTCTCAGGTATATCAGGGTGCGGTTAAGGAGCAAACACAATTTATATTTGATAATCAAACCAGGCAGATCATGTTATTTGATGTGAATACAATTGATCTCATTTTATTGCGGGACGAGGACTTGCACAAGGAGTTTATGGCATTAAGTAACAAAAAGAAAAGGCAATCTACTTTTTTATATCTGAGAAAGTATAATGAAAAACATCCTTTGTATTTTTTATACCAATAGCGGGATAACCGACTATTTTATATAGGTGGGTTCTAAAAATTCACTTTTAGAGATTTGACTAAAAATCGGAGAAC
>CAZQIC010000005.1:0-89668 GCA_964593555.1 uncultured Bacteroidia bacterium
GATCCATTTTTTAATGGAAGCTTTATTCTTTAACCTGAAATTTATTTCCTGATTTATAAATGATATACTCATGCATTAAAAATAAGGTATTACTAACTAAGTATAGACATCCCTCTTAATCTCCCTTCAAAGGGAGAAATTGAAGGAATTATTTTTTTCATCTCTATGCTTAGTTAGCAATACCAAAATAAAACACCCCTTGTTAATATAACATTACAAGGGGTGTCTCACGGGGAATTATGTATTGTTAGTTAGCTGCTGCAAGTTGAAAATTTAATGAAACGGATCTTCCCTCGTCAGCAAATTCCACCTTATCCGCTAGGTTGCGCATTAAGAAAATTCCTCTTCCACTTGGCTTTTCAAGATTTTCAGGTGCAGTTGGATCAGGTAACCCATCCGAATTAAAACCGGGGCCTTCATCTTTTACAATAAATTTTATCCAGTCTTTACCTGAGTCAAATGATATATCAACATTTTTTTCAGGATTACCTTTGTTGCCGTGCAATATGGCATTATTTACTGCTTCTGTTAAAGCAATTAATATGTTGCCGTAATTGTCTTCACCGATGTTATATGCTTCACATACTTCATCAATAAGCTTCTCAACCAGGGCAAGATTTTCTGATTTTGAGGCAATCTTTAAACGATGTTGTTCCATTATAACCATTGTATTATTCAAAGGTGTTAAAATATTCGTTCACTTTGTTCTTGTAGTAAGGATTTAAAGCTGCTGGTATTGTTTTCAAAAGCTCCATTTCCTTTTCTTTAAGCCTTTTATACTCTAAAAATTGATTAGGGTTACCATTATTTTCATTTTTCGCTTCTTTTGATTCCCTCTTTTCGTCTGTATCCCGCTCCCTCTCTGCCTTTTCGCTCTCCAGGAGACGTGTTAAAATATCCTGCTGGCGCTTCAAAGTTTCCTGGCTTATCATCTTATTTACAAGGTCGGTTTCGGTCTGTTCCATCATATTTGCTAGGTCTTTCATGCTTCCACCGGGGTTTTTACCCTCTTTTTTTAAATCCTCCATCATTTTTTGAATTTCCCTGCGTATTGCCTCCTGCTGGGCTGCCGTTTTTGCTAATTCTTCACTCATGCCTCCCATGCCATTTTTACCCTGTTTCCCGGGTTTTTGGCCTTCTTTTTTACCTTGCTCCATCTGTTTTTTAAGGCCTTCTATTTGTTTATTAAGCGCTTCCTGCATCTGGCGCATAGTAGAGGCAGATGGTTTTTGACCTTTACCTCCGGGTTTATTGCAGCTGCCGTTACCAGACATTTTACTTTGCTGCCTTGCCTGGGCCTGCATTTGTTGTAAAGATTCGTCAAGTAATAAAGCTATATTATTAACAGAGGTCATGGCCATTTGCTGTCTTCCGCCCGCTTCAGAGGTTTGTCTTTCGGCTAAGGACTCAATAGCTTTACCCATATTCATGTTGATAGCATTTATTTCCCTGTTAACAGTTGATTGAATTTGAGGAGATCTTTTACTAAGTACAAGTATACTGTCCTCAATCATTTTCGAATCGTCCTGTAATTTTTTTTGCTTTTGTGTTAATTGCACATACTGAGGATTATTTGTTTTTGTATTTCCAAGATCTTTCATCAGCTGTTCCTGATCAAAGGAAAGTTTAACAAGGTTCTCCAAAATTTCGCGCAGTTTATTCATATCCTCCTCCTGAGCCTGGCTTTGCATGCCCGACTGCATTTTTTCCAACTGATCCTTCATCTCTTCCATTTTTTCAGACGCTTTTTTTTGCGCCTGTGAAGCTTTCTGATTTTTGTTTTTCTCCAGCTGCTCACTGCTGCTTTGCATTTCCTGTTTTACTTCCTGCTCTTTTGGTTCTGTGCTTTCCATTTTATTGGGCTGCTCTAGCTCGCTGTTCTTTTTTTCGAGGTTATCGAGATCTTTCTGCACACTCTCAAATTCTTTATTCAATTCTTTTTGCTTTTCCTGCAGTTCTTTATTGTCGGCTGTTTTTTTGTCATTTGTTTTTTCGCTTAACTGATCTTGTTTTTTCGCGAGTTCATCAAGTTTGCTTATAGTCTCTGTTAATTTTTGATCAAACTCTAGTTGTTTAAATAACTCCAGGGTTCTGTCCAATTCTTTTTCCACATCTTTATTGGTCATTTTCATTTTCTCCAATGTCTCCTGCACTTTTTCTTTGTCGAGTTGATTCAATAATTTTTCAAGTTCAGCAAAAAGCTTTTTCATTTCATCGGTCATGATGTCTTTGAAAAGTTCTTCGAGTTGTTTTTGTTTTTCGAGAAGATTCTCATCAGCTTGTTTGTATTCCGATTGCTCCTTGTTGTTCTTGCTGTTTTCGTTTTTAATATTCTCTACATTTTTCTGCAGGTTCTTTTGTTTGTTCAGCAGATCTTCCAATTTTTTCTTTTCTTCCCAGCCCAATTGTTTTTTCTCCAAAACTTTTTTGTTGAGATCGTTGATCTGTTTCTGCAGGTCTTTCGCTTCTTTAATGCTTTCTTCTATTTTATCTTTTATCTGTTCGTTATTTTTTTCTGTGTTCTCTGCAATTTCACTCAAAGATGGAGCTTTAAAAACCATTCTTTCCGAGCGTGTTGATTTACTTCCATGCACACCGTCATTGTCAAATACTTCAAAATAATATTCTATCTCATCGCCTGCGCCAATACCTAATTCGGTAATATCCCAGAAATGATAAAACTGATCCTGAGTCGCTTTTTTATTTATTGGAATAACAATGGTTTTGTATTCGGCATTTTGTGGTGCTGAGACTGCGGAAGCTTCTTTCGCTTTATTATATTTATAGTTGAAGCTAAGCTTGTTAAAGCCATAATCGTCTTTAATGTTTCCGTTAAAGAAAAATCTTTTCGTTGAGGTGGAATCACGATCTTCTTTTAATTGTATACTCGGAAATGCATCCGGTATAACATTTATGCTGTATAAAATGCTGTCTTTGTTTTTTACTAATTTATTTTCTGTTGTAACAGAATAATTTTTGTTGTTGAGGAATCTTTTGCTGAGATCAAAACTGTTTTTTCCGGTGGGTGTTAATGAATAAGCAGTATCCATAAAATTAATATTCAACTGCTCGGTATTTTGAGTGTTGAATTTCCAGTTCACTTTTGTTCCTGCCGGGATAACCATATCGCCGGTATTTTTTAACACTTCATTTTTCTTCTCAATATATGATGGGTAGGTGAGCGCTATTTCAAAATCGAGCAATACCGGTTTTGGAATGGTTTTTAATTCATACTCCTTTGAGGTAAAGCCATCTGCGCTTAATTTGAATTTTACGTTTGATTGTATATTTTTAAAAATATAATTAAAATTAATCCGGCCGTCTTTGTCTAATTTGTATTCGTTACCCTCTGACTCAAGGTAAACGGTATTCGGAATTTCATCTCCGGTAATTTTAACTTCCAGCTTATAGTCTTCCTGTTGCAATGATTCTAGCTTGTTATTCTCAACAACAAATTGAAATGGCGCTTCTTTTTCAAAATAAGTATTGTGTTTTACAAGGCGTTTTGTTCCCTCAGTAATAATGCTTGGCGCAGCAAAAATTAGTAATATAAAAACCGAAAGCGGAATTACGGCATACTTCAAATGTTTTTTATTTTCCGAAAAATTAATGGCCGATGAAAACGGAACTGGTTTCAGCTCTTTTATTTTTTGATCGATACTTGCCTGTAGTAATTCGGCGTGAAGATCATTTGTATTGTATTCCTGGCGCTGAAGCTGAAGTATATTGGTAAGCTTATCTTTTACTTCAGTAAAATGTTTCCCAATGATCAAAGCCGCCTCGTCGTGCGTAATTATTTTCCCTAATTTATTTAGTTTGAATAAGGGAATGGCAACAAGCCTTGATAAAATATAAACATTACTTAAAACAAAAGAATAAAATAAAATTGTTCTGGCCAGTGTATCAAAGTGAGCGAAATATTCCAGCAGGGTTACAGATAAAAAAAAGGCAACAAAAGTCCCTGTGCTGTATATAGCACCTTTTATGAGCTGATTCTTATAGAATTTTCGAATAAACTCATCAAGTTTCGAAAGCAGTATTTCCTTATTGGAACCCATCTTTATTCACAATGATGCTGAAAGCACCGTGTTTACATAAAGATAGCCAAAATACACTGGGTTTCGTTGCGGGGATTCTTAAAAAATGTTAATAGGGCAATCAATTTCTTTTATAATTTTAAGTTTTCCATTTTAGCTGATATAAAGATTTCAATGACCCGCATTTCAATATTTAAGATAAATCAGCATTTTATTCTGTGCGTGGTCCTATTATTAATGGGATCGCAGCTTTTTTCTCAAACCAACAAAGCAAACGTTTGGTGTTTTGGCGATAAAGCAGGGGTAGATTTTAATTCGGGTGCACCAGTTGCTTTTGCACGTACTGCCACAACTAATTTAATTGAAGGTAGTTCGAGTATGTGCGATGAATTCGGAAATCTTTTATTTTATGCATCCGGCGTTAATGCCTGGGACAAGTCGCATGTTGTTATGCCTAATGGCAGTGGATTGTTAGGATATGGCAGCAGCACGCAGGGTGCATTAATAACGCCTGTTATTGGTACCTGTGATAAATATTATTTATTTACGGTTGGAGCATATGAGCAGGGCGCGAATTTACCGGGGCTTCATTATTCAATTATTGATATGAGTTTGCAGGGTAACGGAACAATATCTTGTCCGTTGGGAGATATTCCGGCAGGTTCAAAAAATATTCATCTTACTCCTGCACCATTAAAGGATTCTCTCGATGAAAAAATTACTTCCGTAATGCATTCCAACGGTACAGATTATTGGATCATTGTAAGGGAGCTTGCGACCAATGTTTACTATTCTTACCTGGTGACGGCTGCAGGTATTAATACTGTTCCAGTTCAATCTGCAACTGGCGGGGCGCCTGGAGTTGGCTCCTGGTATGGATATTTAAAACCAACTAAAGATGGAAAACAGTTGGTTGGCGCAAGGCTGTGGTGTTTTAACAGCTCCGGGAATATTCCAAGGTTTATTGAGTTAATTGATTTTAATAATACTACCGGCGCATTAAGTAACGCACAAAAAATAAATGTAGTGAATGATCATTTTTGGTATGGCGTTGCTTTTTCCTGTAACGATTCTGTGATCTATGCAACGGGTGCCCAGTTTTTTGGATCATATAAATTATACCAGTACCAACGTTTTGCACCTGTTGTTTCCGCTACAGAAACCGTGGTGACGAATCTTTCAGATGCAAGTTCATTGCAGTTAGGCCCGGATGGAAAAATATATAATTTTACCTTTATAAAAACCTCGCTGGATGTAATAAATAATCCTAATTCTGTTGCTTCGCCAAATTTTGCAACATCAATTGTGCCGCTTGTCGCCGGAACAAGATCAATGATGGGCAGCCCAAATATTTTTCACGGATATGAGCGGGAGTTTTGTAATTCGTTTTCTTCAAGTGGCAATACCAATACTATTTGTTTAGGAGATTCAGTTGCATTGGGAAAAAGCCACTATACAACATGTCATAGCTATAGCTGGAGTCCTGCCGCAGGGTTAAGCAATACATCGGCTCTCAATCCTATTGCTAAACCTCTTGTACCAACAACATATACACTAACGGTTACAACATTAAATTGCGATACCTATACTGATACTTTCCGTGTTAATGTTTTGCCACTCCCGGTTGCAGTCATTAGCGGAAATCAATATGTATGTGCAGGAAGTACAATAACTTTAACAGCATCTTCGGGAATAAATTATAATTGGAATACAGGCGCAACAACGAATACAATTTCTGTTTCTCCTTCTTTAACTACTTCATATACTGTTGTGGTCAGTGATGGCTCCTGCACAAATACTGCAGTAACAACCGTAACTTTTGTCCCATTACCTGTTGCAGCAATAAGTGGTTTAACGAGTGTTTGCATCGGTGATTCTGTTTCGCTTTCGGCCACGGTTGTTGGTGCATATGTATGGAGCACTGGTGAATTAACGCCTGCAATAAAGGTTGGACCACTATTAAATTTCAGATATTATTTAACCTCTTCAAATATTTGTGGCAACGCAGTTGATTCTGTTGATATAGTTGTCCATTCATTACCTGTTATTGTGTGTAGTGCTGCGGATACAATTTGTGCCGGACAAAATAGTATATTATTTGCATCAGGCGGAAATACATATTCCTGGTTTCCCGCATTAGGACTATCATCCACAACCGGAAATTCTGTTAATGTATCTCCTGTTTTGTCATCAACATATTCAGTTGTTGGCATGGATATAAATGGATGTGTTGATTCCTGTAATGTTCAAGTAGAGGTGAATATATTGCCGTTAGTAAATGCTGGTGCAAGTTGGACAATTCAATTGGGTAGTAATGTTCAATTAAGTGCGTCTGCAGGCGGCACTTATCTGTGGTCGCCTTCTGCAGGACTTTCATGTATTACATGTTCAACCCCGATTGCAAGTCCCACAGAGACCACTACTTATTATTTAACAACTACAGATGCGAATGGATGTACGGCAATGGATTCATTGCTTGTAACTGTTGATCTTATATGCGGAAAATATTTTATACCAAATGTTTTTTCTCCGAATGCAGATGGAGAGAATGATGTATTCTATGTTTACTCCAATCTTAAATGCGTCAAAGATTTTTCATTAAAAATTTACAGCAGATGGGGTGAAATGCTTTTCCAGACTGATGATCCGCAGTTGGGGTGGAACGGAATACACAACGGAAAAACAATGAACAGCGATGTTTTTGTTTATCAGCTCAATATGATATTGATAGATAAATCAGAAATAATAAAATCCGGAAACATTACCCTTCTTCGTTAAGATGTATTTTGCAATTTTTTAAAAGCACAATAATTTTATTGCCTCTAATATTTTGGTTAAATTTATTATAATGTCTGCATCAATCAATTTTTACGGTATTAAGCGATTACGGAGTTTACTTTTTGCCTTTATTTTTTTTCTATTCAACATTGGATCATACGCTTCCATAAAAAAAAATGTTGAAACAAATCCGCTTTTGTCAGGGTCTGAATCTTTGATTTCTTTTCAAGAAAACAAGGGCCAACTTTTAGATAATATGGGAGGGCTTGCGAACAATGTTTGGTATAAGGGTCAGTACAATGGACTTGAAGTGTATCTTACCAATTCAGGGATAAGTTATGTTCACCGAGCGTATCAATATGAAGAAAACCATGATACTGTTAATTCAAGAGTAAGCGATATTAATAAGGTTGTTGGTGAACACGTGTATCGCCTTGATTTGCGATTGGAGGGTATGAATGCAAATGCAAAACATATTGGAAAGAGAAGCAATGATTTTTACACAAACTATTTTTTAAGCCACTCTCCGCAAGGGATTTATAACGTAAAGGAGTATAGCGAAGTTGAATACGAAGAAGTGTGGAAAAACATCAACTGGAAGGTGTATAATACTTCAGGGGGTATGAAGCATGAATTTATTCTAGAGGAGGGTGCACAATTAAAAGATGTAAAATTAAGAATAGATGGCGCTAAAAACATTTCCTTAAGTAAGGGAGGATTAAAAATAGAAACGCCTTATGGGGTGATAGAGGAAAAAAATCTTTACTGCTATGTAATAAGTGCAAAAGGTGAAAGGCAACAAGTAAAAGCAAAATACGTTCTTATTGATGATTTGGTGACATTTGATGTTGATTGGAATGGCAAGGGCACTCTTGTAATTGACCCGCATTTGGTGTGGGGGACATATTATACAAGTACATCAGGAGCAAACGATTTTTCTTATTCCATTACTACAGATAAATTTGGTAATGTATTTATGACCGGCAATGTTGTGGCGGCCGGGTTTCCCTTACAAAATCCGGGAGGTACTATTTATTATCAGGGAATACTTGCAGGAATAGAAGATGCTTTTATTTTAAAGTTCGATAATAATGGTGTACGGCAATGGGCAACACTTTACGGGGGCAGTTCTTCTGAGGTTGGCTATTCTGTAATCACCGACCTTAATGGAGATCTTTATGTTACTGGTCAAACCAATTCTAGCAACTTTCCATTTGCCAATCCAGGCGGTACAACTTTTTTTCAGGGGGCATTGTCCGGAGTTAATTACGATGCGTTTCTTTTGAAGTTCGATAATGCGGGTAATCGACTGTGGGCTACTTTTTATGGAGGTTCAGGTATAGATGCAGGCATGTCGGTTGCAATTGATGCCTTGGGAAATTTATATATGGGTGGCAACACAAATTCTCCTGCAGCAAGTTTTCCATTGCTAAATGGTGGAGGCGCAAGTTATAACCAAGGGGTTTTTGGTGGCTCCATGGATGGCTTTATTGCAAAGTTCAGCATTACCGGGCAGCAGTTGTGGTCAACTTTTTACGGGGGTACAGGAACTGATCTTATTATGTCGTTAGCAACTGACGGCACAAATAATTTAGTTGTTCTCGGATCCACTACAGGGAATTTTTTATTGTTCAATCCCGGCGGGGTTGCTTATTATGACGGAATTGTTGGCGGTACATCCGATGCATTTATTTTAAAATTTTCTTCAGCAGGTCAGCGTTTATGGTCAACCTATTATGGGGGAAGCTCAACTGAGGCTCCGTACTCTATCGATGGCGATGTGAATGGAAATATTTTTGTTATAAGTGGAACAGACTCAGGAGATTTACCTACTTACGATCCAGGAGGAGGGGTTTTCTATCAGTCAGCAATAAATGCTTCTTCGGATCTTTTTATTTTGAAGTTTGATAATACTCTTCAGAGGCAATGGGCAACATATATCGGAGGGAATGGCCAGGATTACAATGCAACTAATGATCACTCAATTGCTGTGGATGATATTAGGGGTTATGTTGCAGCAACGTTTGTTGTTTATTCAACAGATATGCCTATTTATTGTTCTCAATCACTTTACTCAAATGTAACTGATAACGATGAAAGTGGATACCTCATTGTGTTTGATAATGCAGGAGTTCCGCTTTGGTCTACTTATATAGATACGTTGGCTGTTGGAACAAATCATGCAGAAGAGCCTTATAATGTTGCCATTGATCCAAGCGGGAATTTTTTCTTATCGACCTATACAAAAATTTCCGGAGGAGAATTGCAGGTGTATGGACCTTTGGCCGCATCTTACGTTCAGCATCCTCCTCCCAGTGTAAGCTATGGAAATTGGTTTGCTAAATTTTCGTATAAACCATCAGCAGGCGCAGATAAATTTATTTGTGTTGGTTCAAATATTCAGCTAAATGTTAGTGGTGGGGATTACTACACATGGACACCTTCGGCAGGACTTAGTTGCACCGATTGCCCTAATCCTTTGGCCTCACCCATTGTTACCACCACTTATGTTATTGCAAGTGGTTGTATTCCTTCGGGAGATACAATTGTAGTAAATGTAAATCCGACCCCAATAGCAAGTGTTACATCTGATACTTCAATTTGTGCGGGAAGGAATGTAACTCTTACCGCCGGTAACGGACCATTATATTTCTGGAGTAATGGAGCTACAACGGCTTTTATAACTGTTAGTCCCGCATCGCCAACTTCCTTTTCTGTAATTGTATCAGGTGGTCCAGGTTGCGATGACACCGCTTATGTTAATGTTAATGTTAATCCACCATTAAATGTGAGTATAAGTTCAAATAGTTCCATTTGCAGTGGCGATAGTGTTCTGGTTTCTGCAACCTCAGGCGCAGCAATGTATAGTTGGAGCAATGGTAATACAACATCTTCCTTTATGACTCATCCTGCGGTTGGAAATATTACCTATTCACTTGTTGTTTCCAATGGGTTTTGTGCAGATACATTACAAACAACAATCAATGTAGCGCAAATGCCTATTGCCAACGCCGGCAACGATGATACTATTTGTCGCGGACAAAATTTAACCCTTAACGGCACGGGAGGAAGTAATTATTTGTGGAGTACAGGTTCTACTTCAGCATCGATTACAATATCTCCTATTATTACTATTCCATATACGTTAACTGTTTCCAACGGAGCATGTTCAGATGTTGATTTGGTAAATATTGTAGTTGTCTCTCCACCTTCAGTTATTGCCAATTCAAATACCACAATAATTATTGGAGCATCCGTTACTATTTCGGCGGTTTCGGTTGGTGGGATTAATTTTCAATGGAGCCCATCATCCGGTTTAAGCTGCGTGAATTGTGCATATCCAGTTGCAAGTCCTATTATTACCACTACGTATTTTGTTACCACCACGGACATTAATGGCTGCACCGCAACCGATTCTGTAATAATAATTGTAGATGTAAAATGTGGTGAAGTGTTTATACCAAATGCTTTTTCTCCTAATGGGGATGCAGAGAATGATGTGTTTTTTGTTTTAGCGAATACAACCTGCGTAAAAGAATTTTTATTTCGTATTTATGATCGTTGGGGAGAAATTGTTTTTGAAACAACAGATATAAAAAGTGGGTGGGATGGTTTTTTTAGAGATAAAAAGTTGAATGCGGCAGTTTTTGCGTACCAATTAAATATGGTCTCTGTTGATAATACTACAATTGCCCGTTCTGGGAACATTACCCTTGTCAGGTAATAGCTTCAATTTCTTATTTATTTTATCAATTTACACTCTTAATGAGGAGGGTAATGCCCGAATCGCTTTCTTAGAATAGATTCAAAAGTTGTTGATGAATTATTTCGTCGTCTTTATATTGATAATATGAAAACGAAAAACATCCCTTTTATAATACTTCTCTTTTTTATGGGTGGTATTTATAATCTGTGTCTGTCGCAGACACTTGTCAATGCTTCAGTCAATAACAATATGCTCACTATTGTTAATGCGGCCAATACCGCGGATACTATTATTTCTCCAAACGGACAGAAATTATGGGAAGCATTTTCTACTGGTGAACATTTGAGGCCATCACTTACACCAGCCATTAGCTGGCAGCCAGTAACAAATGGTTGTAATATTATATATACATTTCATAACAATTCCCCTGTCAATACTATATTTTCTCTTGGTAAGATCCAGGTAGGAGGAATACGTTTTAAAAAATCCATTCTGTCGAGAGCATTTCAAAATACAGGGGAAGAAAGGAAATATAGTAATCCATACAATCCTTATAACCCTACTAATTATAGTAGTTCTTATGCATACAGTTCTTATTATCCTAAATCACTTTTTTCGCCGGTAATGACGTTAAATGATACGGCAGGTAAATACACTGTATGCTTAAGTGTTCTTTACCCTGTGTTAGATTTAAAACATAATATACATCCTATATTATATAGCACTAATAACCTCACCTCAAATGGAAGAAGCTGGACATCTTCTTTTAGCCTCAACAACTATTATTTAGATTCATTAAAAAATAGCAAATTATATTTACTGCCTAATGTAGATTCAAATATTTATTCTTATAAAGGCGATATTAATCCGGGAGAAATAAGGAGTTATACTTTGTGTATAAGAGTAATAACCAATGCAAATCCTTGCGAAAGTTGGGAGCAAGGGTTGCAGCCGTATAAAGATTATTTCAAAAATTTGTATGGCGGTATTCAATACACAAGTGATAAGCGGCCTATTTCCCGCTCGAACATTGCAAGCGGTACCCCTGCGATTGGTAACCCTTATGGATTTACGGTCAATAAAAATTTGCGACCCGATTTACATGGATTTGGTCCCTTGGCACATTATTTCATTGATAGAAAATATACAGCGATGAAGTACGAAAGATTTATTCTGTGGCTGCCTTCAGGCAGCCAGTGGGAAAATCGCCCGCGTAATATGCCTTTTAAATTTACCTCACATTGGTTTGAAGGAAATAAAGCGCAATTCCCACATTCATATGGTCACAAGATGGGAGACGCTATAGATTCATTAAGATTGATTCCGGCACCTAACCGCGAGTTTGGTTTATGGTGGGGACGTTCCGGACAAATAATGTTTGATTGGGATACGAGTTATTATGAAGTTCTGAATCCGAATAATCCAAAGCATGTTAATGCAGCATTTAGAGAATTAGACAGTGCTGTTGCGATAGGGACTAAACTAATAGGGCTGGATGCATTTCGGGAAGAAATGCCCGCATGGGATGGTTATGAGTGGTTAAAGAAGATGAGAGCAAGAGTACCTCAGATTAAATTTATTACAGAACGCTGGGGTTGTGATATTCAGCAGACTTTAGCGGGAATGA
The DNA here is from genome assembly GCA_964593555.1 of uncultured Bacteroidia bacterium. Lineage (GTDB taxonomy): Bacteria > Bacteroidota > Bacteroidia > JAFLBG01 > JAFLBG01 > CAZQIC01. The sequence goes on from CAZQIC010000005.1 coordinate 12,149, forward strand.
TCGGGTTGGATAGAGAATCGCTTCCAATTGTTGGCCCACATTATTTATCAGATTTTCTGTTACCTGGATCTGAAAAAGTTGGAATTCTTTTTGACAGGGATACAACTAAGGCAATGAGGTTGGCTAAAATGACCTTACTAAATAGTTGGGGTTATGTAGCCTGCAGCACCGGAGATACTTTACCGGATTCGGGTTCATATTTGGCGGAAGAGTACTGGCATCAATATGATCCGTACCCTGATTTAGGAATGAATAAAAAAATATGCGATACTATCGTATTAAGCGCAATTCACCAAAGTTTTATTTCGCATTTGTGGTCCAATGGTGCCACAACAAATGCGATTACAGTAACCTCTCCGGGAACATATTTTGTACAAACTAATACATTGGATGGTTGTATTATTTATGATACCATAGTTCTGTCGCCTTGTGTTTATTATGGAGTCAAACAAAACGATGCAGATAAAATTTCAATATCTGTTTATCCTAATCCGGCGAGTGAAACAACGACAATAAAATTTAATGATTATAAGCCCGGTGATGACTATGAAATAAAACTATACAACGTAATGGGAGAATTGATAAAAGAAAAAGTGCAAATAAATACTTCAGAGTTTGTACTTACTGTTGGCAACCTTTCAAAAGGAATTTATATGTTGTATGTTGAAAATTCTGAAGGGGCAATTGCAATAAAAAAATTAATAATCGAATAAATAATAGTTCTATGAAACTCATTTTATCTTTTGTTTTTTGTTTTTTTGCTTTAGATATCTACCCACAGGCCACGTGTGAATTTTATTTTTTTCAAAATGTATTGGATACTCCTGATCTTGATTTATCACATTTAAGGATTAAGATGGGTGTTAATGTGAACGGTGGATTTTTGAGAGCGGGTATAAAGGACACTATATGGAATAAATTTATGACGATCGAAGACGATTCAATTATAATACCATTTAAATCACGCATGCAAAAAAAATTCAATAATAACCTGGATACAAATGCGGTGGTTATGTTGGATATAGAAACACCGATGACTCCATCTGTTCTTGGAACTATTACAGACACATTGTTGATGGACAGTATGATTACTTATGGCTTTAAACGGAGAATTGATATTGCAAGGAAAATTCTTCCCAATGCACGTTTAGGGATGTATGGAATTATTATTCCGTATGCTACTGGTGTTATTCCGCCAGGCCAGCTAAAAGGATTGTTGCGTGCCAAGCAACTTGGAATGTTTGATTCTCTTGATTTTATTTGTCCTGTATTGTATCCGCGCAGGCAGAGTACAGAAGATGCCAATGGTGGATATGCAAAAGCAATACGCAATGCAATAGTGTATTTAGCAGATTCACTTAACTGTGGAAAGGATATTGTTCCATTGTTGAGCACAATAATTTCCAACAATCCAAATAATACTGCTTTCAAAGATAAATGGCTTTATGCAGAGCGGGCACAGCAGTTTGTTGATTCATTACAGCAATTTCCGCCGATTTCAGCAATAGCTTATTGGACATTAAATCCATATGATCCTGATTCGAATCAATTGCAATGGCAGAGCAGAAGAGATTCTCTCGAAAGTTATTTTTCTGATAGTATCAGTTTACTGCCGGTTGCTGAGTTTGGTTATTCGCAAAATAACAATCAATGTAGTTTTACTGAATCGTCATTAAATGCTACAGGCTGGTATTGGAATTTTGGTGATGGTAGTACATCGGTATTGAAATCGCCCCCACCTCATTTTTATACCGCTAACGGAACATATACTGTTATGTGTGTTGTAACAAATTATGGTTATTGTCCTGATACAAGCGTGGCAATAATTACTGTAACTTCTATTACCACAGGCATGATAGACAATTATTTTTCGAAGAACAGCATTACTATTTATCCGAATCCTTCCGCTGGAGATGTTACGATAAAATACAACGATTATATGCCAGAAGAAGTTTATGAGATTAACATTTATGATCTTATGGGGAAATCAATAAAAGCATTTACACAAATTGATAAACCCGAATATGTTTTATCAACTACTGAATTCCCTAAAGGAATTTATTTTTTATCTCTTAAAAATTCCAAATCAAATAGTGCAATAGAAAAATTAACTGTACAATAGTACAGGTATTGTTTTTGCTTCTCTGTACCATCAAAAATGTAAAGCAAGACCCGCCGTTGAAACCCCTGAAGAAAGGTCAAGAAATAATCCGGCCCGCTCACTTAAGTGATATTCGGCACCAATATGACCGTCAAGATAGAGTCTACTAGAGCTGTTTGCAGCTGTTCTTTCTCCATTATAGCCATTGTCCCAGGTCGTTTTTCTTATGGTTAGTCCCAGGGAAGCTGCTAAGTAAAAGTCCCAATTGGAACCGGCATTAAGTATTTGGTCAAAATAGTAGGAGCCTTTTGCTCCAATAGGGACAATCGTATTGCGATAAGAATAATACCTGTATGGGTTGTTTGGATTTCCCCAATAATAATCATTCCTGTAAGAATAGTAAGTGATAAATGGAGCCAGTGTAAAATTATTTGCCACATCAAATTCATAATTTGCATGGGCAACCGGTGTAGAATGGCCTATGTATCCGTAATAGCCAATTCCAAGTCCTAAGTTTAATGTTTTGCCATAGTTTTCAGAGGAAGGCGTTTGCTGTGCGAAAATTATTTTTGCAATGATGCAAAGAAATAACAAAAATATTAGCTTTTTCATGGTTTCCTGTATTAATAGTTAAAAGAGCCTTCAAACATTTATCAATTAATTCAAATGTAACCCGTTCGTTTACGCTATCGGAATTCTTTTCGTTGAACGCGAGATTTTAAAAGCTAAGTAGAAAATTAATGTGGTTAAGAATTTATTTAGAAGGATCGCGATTCTTTAATTTTTTTTCTGCCTTAATATTTCAATGATGGGCTTGTTATTTATTTTGCTTTCCAGCCATGCGGGCATGTCTATGTATTGAAGAGCGATCTTTTCAAGTGGGTTACTTAGCAATGCTTCTATTTTAAGTTTCAGGCTTTTAAATATTCTTATTCTTTCCTGTGTTGAATCTATTTTCGATACATCCTTCCTGATAAAATTCAGGATTACTTTTTCGAATTCATATAACCTGTCTTTCTTAAGTAAAAATCTATAGAATGATTTTACAAGGTATGGCAGTATGTCATCATTGTTGGCCTCATAATGAATAATGATTTGCATTATTTTAGCAAATACAAAAACGTCTTCTCGTACCTGGGTATCTTTTTCGTGCACAATTTTATTTATGTACCCTAATGCTTTTTTATTGTTTCCGGTTATCCAGTAGAATGAGGCGAAGTTGTAAAATAGAACACGCTCACTGGTTTTTTCTGAGTAATGAGAATGATCTTTTATTTCTTTTTCAATGTTGGTTATAGCTTTTAACCCTTCTTCGAATAAGTTTTGTTTATAGTAATAGTTCAGCTCCGCAGTGCAGCATCGTAAAAAAACATTGTCCTTGATAACTGTGGGTAATTTTATTTTCGGGTCGCTGATCGCTTTTTTTGTTTTTTCAAGCGCATCAAAAAAAACATCGTATTTGTTATTTCTAAACGAAAGTATAATAAGGTTGTTCAGAGCGTTTACGTAATTGCTGGGCTCTTCCCATATTGTATCCTGCGAAAGCTCTATCAGTTCAACCGTTTTTTTTGCACTTGCAAATGCCTTTGGTAAATTATTCTGAGCATATAGATTATAATAAGTCTGAATAAAGTGATAGGCCCGCTGACTTTTGATTGTTAACGCTTTGCCTTCATCTGCCATAAGAGCATGGTCAATAATTGCTTTGAATTTTTTTTGTTGCTGTTCTGTCCTTACCTCACCTTGTTTATTAATATAAAAGGAAAGTGTTTCACCAAGTGATGAGAATTCAAATTCATTTTTTATTTTCTTCAATGCTAATATACCTTCGGAAAGCCTCTGTTCAAGATCCTGTTCTGTAATATCATTATGTGCCCGCCCCATGTCAAGTCTCCGTTGAATGAGTAGTGCTTCGAAAACTAGATAATGTTTATTAAGCGCGATCGCTTTTTCCTTGGTTTTTTTTAGAAGTTTTTCGCTCGCATTGTACATTCCTTTATTGAAAAGGAAATCAGCGCCAAAAAGCATTTCACGCAAAGTAATATCGTAGGAAGACCGCGCATGAAAGGCATTCATGCTTTTTAAAATAAGTTCAAACAAATAACTTTTTGCTTCAGAAAAATTATTGGTGAACTTTTCTCCTTGAAATTTCTTTAATATTTTTTCTTCGTTGTATTCTTTCTGATTTTCTATCGCATCAAACAAGGCCACATAGTTTTTCTCACCGGGCTGGCGCTCCGAAAATTTTTTGAAATACCCTTTTTCTGGTTTGCTTAATGATTGAATAAGTGTAAAAAGAGTGTCAGTTGCCTTCATTGCTTTCTGATTTTAGATACAGCTGTAAAGATAGTAAAATATTGATTTATAAGACATTTAGTTGGAAAAATACCCGTAATAAGGCTCATACCTTACTTATAAATTGATGAAAATTGAAAACGCTTTATTATGGCTTACAGTAAGTTTGATTTATAGTTAAAACGAAACATATGACAACAACAAAAATGAACTCTAGGTACAATTACAACGGTTTAGTTTCAGCGTTAACCATTTTAGGATTTGCTTTTTTGATGGTGGGTTTATCCATGTTGGCATAATAAATTGAAATCGATATCAACACATTATTAATAAAAAACCAAACAGACAAAATGAAGAAATTAAGTCTAAAGGAAATCGGAATAAAAAATTTTATTACGGAAATGAATAGAAGTGTATGTCCAAATGATTGGACAGATGCACAAAAGTATGGAGGTTGCCTGCTTAAATTTTTCTTTAACGCTGAAAATTAATTATCACAATTGAAGAAATCTAAACATTGAATTAATCAAAAAAAACAAAAAAATGAAAAAGCCTAAATTAACCTTAAAAGAATTACATGTTAAAAGTTTTAACACTACACTTGAAGATCAGGAAAAAAAGACGATTGACGGAGGTACTTCGCCGGTATGTCTTTCTATAGTAAGTTATATTTTAGTTACACATGTATGTATTTCTGTTCTAACAACAAACCTTCCTCCTAAAAGTGGTGTGCCAATAGAGTGGCAAACATATAAAATTGGTGGTTGTACAGATGGTCCTAAAGCATGTACAGGCACTAATCCATAAAAGGTTTCTTTTAATAATTACCGGTTAAGTAAATAAATTCTTAATCGGTAATTATTTAAAAAGAATAAAAAATGGGACAGAAAAAAATCAATTGTCTTCTGTCGCAAGAGCCACATTATAAATTAGGCAATAAGGTTTGGCACGATGACTGGCTAAATCTGGCCTGAAGAAAAAATAATTATAATTCTCTATATGTTTTAACTATCAAAACGTATATTAGGATAAACATTTTCTCCAATGAAACATGGTTGTGTAAAGGTGTTTGCTTTTTCAATTACTGTTTTACTGCAATATTTAATCCCTGCTGTATCTTTTGCACAAAATGGTCGTGTTTGGGCTACATATTACGGTGGAGCAAGTTTTGATTATGCATATGATGTAGCGACAGATGATTCGGGGAATGTCTATGTTGCCGGAGTTACCGGAAGTACGGTTAGTATTGCTTCTGGTGGTTTTCAAAATACTTATGGAGGAACAGTTGATGCATACCTTGCAAAATTTGATGCATCGGGCAACCGTCTTTGGGCCACTTATTATGGTGGGCCGGGAGCTGATTACGCTTATGGTGTTGCAACTGATAAAAATGGAAACGTTTATATTGTGGGCCAAACCAGCAGCAGTTCCGGTATTGCATTTGGCGGATATCAAAATACTATTGGAGGATCATTCGATGCATACCTTGCAAAGTTCGATGCATCAGGCAATCGTCTTTGGGCAACATACTATGGAGGGGGTAAAATCTCAAACAATGATGACAAGGGTTTTAGCGTTACAACAGATACGGCAGGAAATGTTTACATGGCCGGAATAACTAAAAGTGACACAGGAATTGCATCTGCGGGATTTCAAAATGCATATGGGGGCGGTGGAAATTTTGATGCTTTTCTTGTAAAATTTAATTCAAATGGAAATCGTCTTTGGGGTACTTATTACGGAGGCTCAGAAATTGAATGGGGGAATGGTGTTGCAACTGATGTTGCCGGAAATGTTTTTCTCGCAGGTAGAACAGATGGTAATACGGGCATCGCTTCTGGAGGACATCAAAATACTTTTGGTGGAGTAGGGGACGCATTCCTTGTAAAATTTAATGCATCTGGTAATCGTCAATGGGCAACCTACTATGGTGGCCCTGCTAATGATGAAGGATACGGAGTTGCAACAGATGCTTTGGGCAATATATATCTTTCCGGGCTTGCTAAAAGCACAACGGCAATTGCTTCAGGCGGACATCAGAATTCATATGGCGGTGGAGCATGGGACGCTTTCTTAACAAAGTTTGATGCGTCAGGTACACGTCTTTGGGCAACTTATTATGGAGGTGCTGCTGTTGAAGGTGTAAATACTTCTATTGGGGCAGCAAGTGGTTTAGCAGTGGATACAATAGGAAATGTTTACCTGGCAGGTAGATCAAGCAGTACTACAGCTATCGCATCTGCAGGATTTCAAAATAGTCATGGTACCGGTACATGGGATGTATATCTTGTAAAGTTTAATTCTGTAGGCACGCGCCTTTGTGCAACATATTATGGAGATGCAGGCGCCGATGAGGGTTATGCAGTGGCGACAGATAATTCAGGAAATGTTTATTTAGCAGGGCGGACGGATAGCCCGTCCGGTATAGGCTTCGGAGGATTTCAAAATACTTATGGCGCGGCAACAGATGCATTTTTAACTAAGTTTACATCCTGCTTCAATCCTTTATATGTATCGGCAAATGATACAAATGTTCTTTGCTATGGACAATGCAATGGTATAGCTGCTGCAAATCCTACTTACGGTACCGGAGCTTACACTTATTCATGGAATACAAATCCGACACAAACTACACAGATAGCTACCGGGCTTTGTGCAGGAGTTTACACTGTAACTGTAACCGATGCTTTGGCCAACATTACAACTGCTACTGTAAACGTAACAGAGCCATCTGCTTTGTTATCAGACACTCTTGGCCTTAGCCATGTTTCCTGTAATGCACTTTGTGACGCAGTTGTTACAGCGACTGTTAGCGGCGGGGTATTTGGTTCTACTTACTTATGGAGTAACGGACAAACAAATAATATTGCAACCGGATTATGCGCAGGTAATTATACATTTACAGTTAGTGATGCAAACAATTGTATTAATACATTATCTGTTACAATTACACAGCCACCTGCTATTACTGGAACAACAACTATTACGGACGCAAGTTGTAATTCTTTTTGTAATGCAATAATAACATCTACCATTAGCGGCGGTTTTTCTACATATTCATGGACTAGCGGCCAAACAAATAGTAGTGCTACCGGATTATGCGCAGGAAATTATACACTAACAGTTACTGATGCAAATAACTGTACCGCACGTTTGCCCGTTATAGTTAGCCAACCTGCTGCTATCGTAACAGCAGCAACAATTTCCAATGTGTCATGTAATGCATTATGTAACGCCGTTGTAACATCAACCATTAGCGGCGGTCAGCCTGGTTATGGATATTTATGGAGTAACGGGCAAACAAACAGCAGCGCTACAGGACTCTGTGCAGGAAATTATACGCTTACTGTAACAGATGCAAATAATTGTACTATCGAACTTCCGGTTATTGTTACCCAACCCGCTGCTATTTCATTGGCAATAAATGTGGCTGATGCTTCGTGTGTCAATAATGATGGCGTTGCAACCGCTGTTGTTAATGGCGGTACTTCAGCCTATACCTATTTGTGGAATCCAGCAATGCAAACCAGCGCATCCATAACCGGTCTTGTTGCCGGAATATATAATGCAACTGTTACAGATGCTAATGGCTGCCAGGAAGTACAAACAGCAACTGTTGCATCATTGCCGACAGGATTTGTAGCTTCTGCTTCTGCATCACCGGGTACAATTATTTCAGGAAGCACTTCACAACTTGCAGTAACAAGCGGACAAAATTATCAATGGTATTCTGCCGAGGGGTTAAGTTGCATAACATGCGCAGCACCTCTTGCATCGCCAACACAAACATCTACTTATTGTGTAATAGTAGCGGGTAACGGAACTTGTATTGATACAACCTGCGTTACTATTCATGTAGATTCTTTATGTAAGGGAATATTTGTGCCCAATGTTTTTTCTCCAAATAATGATGGGCAAAATGATAAGCTGGTCATATACGGAGATTGTTATAAAATAAATTCGTTTGTTATTTACAACCGTTGGGGCGAAAAAGTTTTTGTAACAACGGATATAAATGAAAAGTGGGATGGAACTTATAAAGGAGACCCTGCAAATACCGATGTATATACATATATCCTTAATGGTGAATTTCCAAATGCTGAAAAGGTATTGAAGAAAGGGATAATCACATTGATCAGGTAATCACAATTCTTTGCCATCGCCTATATTTTATCATTGTCGCTTTCTTATAAATTATATATTAATATCCTGTAAATAAGCTATTTATGGAATATTTTTATGTTTACCTTCCTTATTATAAATCAATATCAATTTGAGTTAAAGTACTCGCCTTAGTACTTTGTTTTTAGCAAACTCAACCCATGATTCTACAAATGCGTAAACAGGAAATTTTTCAAAACAGAAAACTGCCGGGGAAGTTTTTTTTCTGCTTGACATTTATAATTGTTACCACAAACCTTTTTTCTCAAAACGAGAATCCGGTTTTTGAATACAATTCTTTTGTTGAAAACAAAGGCCAGGTAATTGACATAGATGGAAACCTTCGTCCCGAAATATTATTTACGGGTGATGCAGGCAATACGAAAATTTATGTGAAACGCGGCTCGGTGAGTTATGTATTATCTAGCATAGAAGGCCTAGCAGAAATTCCCCATGATGCAATTGATGTAGAAGCGGCCCGCATCGAAGCGCAAAAAAATGCGGTGTTGAAATTACACCGTGTTGATATGGAATTTATTGGCAGCGATCCTAATTCTAAAGTTGTAGCCACAAATAAAACAGAAGACTATTCCAATTATTACCTGGCTCATTGTCCGGAAGGAATTACAGATGTGAAAGCTTATAACAAAATTCTCGTTGAAAATATTTATTCCAACATTGATGTGATTTATTACGGAACAGAAGACAAAGGATTTAAATATGATCTTGTTATTAAGCCGGGTGGTGAGCCGAATAATATTATTGTAAAATACAACGGAGCGGAAAGTATGAATATTAATGCTGAGGGAAGATTAGAAATTGTAACAAACCTCGGTAACCTTTCTGAGTGGATGCCAAGAGTTTATCAAAACATTAATGGAAAAATAATTGACGTAAGCGCGAAATATATTTTAAATGAAACAACAGTGAAATTTAAGCTTGGAAATTACAACTCCAGTTTTCCATTGGTAATAGATCCATGGATCACTTATTATGGCGGAAGCGGGGATGAAACCTCCGGGTCAATTACAACTGATAATTCAGGCAATGTTATTTTTTCAGGAAAAACTACCTCTGCAAATTTTCCAATCAGTGTTGGCGCATTCCAAACCAGTTTATCCTCCGGCAGCGATGCCGTTGTTGTGAAATTGACAAGCGCTGGTACAAGAGTGTTTGCCACCTATTATGGCGGATCGGGTTTTGATGTTGCCGCCGGTGTTGATGCCGATGGAGCAAATAATATAGTTGTTACCGGGCAGACATATTCTACAAATCTTCCAACAGTTTCTCCTATTGGTTCATACTCACAAGCATCAGGTGGTGGTACTGACATATTCGTTGCTAAATTAGATCCGACGGGAAAATTTATTTGGGCAACATACTATGGTGGAACCGGAAGCGATTATGGATACGATGTTGTAACGGATGGTGGCAATAATATTATCGTAACGGGTAGTGTGGGCTCAGCAAATTTCCCATTATTACTTCCCTACCAGGCAACTCATGCCGGAGCATCTGCAGATGCTTTTATTGTTAAGTTCAATTCTTCCGGGACTCGCACCTGGTCCACTTTTTATGGAGGAGCTGCTTTTGACCTGGCCTATGGAATAGCGGTTGATAATTCCAATAATATTTTTATTTGCGGAACAACATCATCTGCGAATTTCCCGATTGTTTCTGCTCATCAGGTATCAATGGGCGGCGGCATAGGTGATGCATTTGTTTCAAAGATCAATCCTGCAAACGGTTCGCCAATTTGGTCAACGTATTATGGAGGCAATGGCAATAATGATTATGCGATTGCAATAGCAGTTGACGGAAATGGAGATGTCGTGATGACAGGACAAACTAATTCAACAAACAACATTGCATCACCAGGGGCTTTTCAAACAAGTTTTGCTGGAGGTTTTACTGATGTGATGGTCATAAAATTTAGCAACAGTGGTAAACGAATTTGGGGAACTTATCTTGGAGGTAATACAGCCGGATCATCAGCAAATCTGGAATATTCTACTGGTGTTGCCATTGGACCAAACAATATGGTAGTAGTAGCCGGAGATGTTTACGCAATTGATTTTCCGGTAACAACTTGTGCTTACCAAACTCAATTCAAAGGAACAGAGGATCAATTCATTTCCACTTTTTATCCAAATGGAGATCTCATTTGCTCCGGCTATTTAGGGATCGGTAATTCGAAATCACCTAATAACGAAACATCAAACTGGGGAGGAGGTTGTGTCGCTGTGAATGGCGGGATGGCATACCTGGTGGCTTTTACCGCGTGCAATTACCCGGTTACTAAAAATGCGTACCAGAAAAAGTGCGGTGGGGGAAATGATATGGGTGTGGCACAGTTATGTATTACCACTTGCGGCGCTTCTACACTTGCAATTAATTTTAATGCCGGTAACGTAACCCCGTGTGTAGGCTCACCGGTGAGTTACTATGTTTCCAATACATCCTGCGATACCACAACAATAAGCAATCAATATTTATGGACATTCACAGGAGCAGTAACTCTAACTTCAACACAAAAGAATCCAACGAATATTATTTATAATAAACCCGGAAAGTATAATGTAAAATTAGTGGTGACTACCCCTTGTGGGAAAGATTCATTGACAAAAAAGGCATACATAACTGTAAGTACCGGACCAACTGTTTCAATTTCTAAAATAGATGCCGGCTGTGGATTATCGAATGGAAGTGCGAATGCGGTCATAGGAGGAACCGGTTCATATACATATCAATGGATGCCAAGCGGAAGTACAACAAATATGGCGAGTAATCTTTCTGCCGGAACTTATTCATTAGTGGTTTCTACTGCAACCGGTTGTTCTGTTACTTCGATTGCAACTATTAAAAATATTGGTGCAGCAAAAATTTCTGCTTCATCTTCAAATGCTATTTGTAATGGAGGTTATGGTTCAGCCGCGATTACTCCTATTGGTGGCAAAACACCTTATACTTATAATTGGTCGGCCGGAAATACATCGTCTTCTGCAAGTAATTTACTCGCAGGTACATATACTGTTTCTGTTTCCGATGCTTCAGGATGTAAAGCAGATACAACGATCACTATTACAGAACCAACTGCTGTCGCAATAAATATTCTTTCCACTGATCTTCCGTGCGGAGGAGGAAGTACAATAACAACTACAGTTTCCGGAGGAGCGGGTTCTTATTCTTATAAATGGTCAAATGGAACAAGTGCATCATCATTATATAGCGCGTCATCGGCAACTTATAGTCTTGTTGTTACAGATGGTGCCGGATGTACTTCTGTTTCCGGTATAACAACAATGAACAAGGGACCGGGCTTAAGTATTTCGCTGAACACAACAAACGCAATTTGTAATGGCGATGCAAATGGTTCGGCAAATATTTTTGTGTCGTCAGGCTCTGCTCCATATGCTTATGTTTGGTCATCAGGAGGATATACGGCAAATAATATTACTCAACTTTCTGCGGGATCATATACTGTAACTATTAACGATGCAGCAGGATGTAAAAAAGACATTTCGTTTATTATTACTGAGCCATCGCCAATTGTAGTTTCTAATACATCTCCGTCTGCTGTATGTTCCGGACAAAGTGTAACACTAAACGCTTCTGCGAATGGTGGAAATGGAGGCTATACATTTTTGTGGATGCCAAATAATATTTCCGGCAACGCAATTATTGTTTCTCCATCTTCATCCATTTCTTATTCTGTTATAGCTACTGATGTAAACGGATGTACCGGTACTCAAACATCATTGGTAACTATCAATCAATTACCGCTTGTTTTATTCAGCGCACAAGATACAACAGGATGTGCGCCGCTTTGCGTGGAATTCATTAACAACACAAGTGATTCTTTAGTAAATGCACAATGGGAATTTGGTGATGGTGATAATTCTATTTCAATAGATAGCGCTTCGCATTGTTATACAAGTGCCGGTTCATACAGCGTAAAACTTACTGTTACAGATGTGAATGGTTGTTCAGGTAGTTTGATAAAAAATAATCTGGTAAATGTTTTTCCTGTTCCTGTTGCAGCTTTTGATATGAACCCGCAAACAGTTAGTATCGCAAACCCAACGGTAAATTTTATTGACAAGTCATCAGGCGCCTCACAATGGGCATGGACTTTTGGAGATGTAAACAGTTCTGGTTCTCTTAAACAAAATCCTTCTTATACTTATTCGGATAGCGGATACTATAATGTGAGATTAATTGTAAATAATGAATTTGGTTGTGTTGATACAGTATACAAAACATTGCATGTAGAAAGTGAATTTGTTATTTACGCTCCAAATACTTTTACGCCAAATGGTGATGGATCAAATGATGTATTTATTCCGATAAGCTCCGGATTGGATGCCGCAACTTATGAACTATTTATTTATGATCGCTGGGGCGATCAAATTTTCCACACATCGAATATTAATGAGGGCTGGGATGGTAAAGCGAATAATGGAAAAAATGTTGCGCAGGAAGATGTGTATATCTGGAAAATAAATGCTTTTGATCTGCAACGCATTAAACACAATTATGTTGGGCACGTTAGTATTGTAAAATAAAATGATGTTAAATAATTTATAAACCAAAATCAAAGCCAAAATTTTGCAGCGTATCATTACGTTTATCAATCTTTTAAATCGCATCTTTCTGTTTTCTCAAAATTCTTTTGCACAACTTATTGTGACAATTTCCAACGGAGGGAGAAATATTAAATGTGGATCAACTTATACTATATGGTGGTGGAACACCTGCTTACATATCTCCAATTGACCGTTTTTTAGCTGTTTTGCCACTTGAATATTTGCTTTTTTCTTGGTAATTTTCAATTACATTTGAGTTGGTGAGTTCAACTTGGTGTTACCAATGAAAATAAAATTTCTTTTTGCCTTTATCATTTTTTATTTATGCGCAAATATTGCATCTTCTGCAACTTTTACTGCAGAGGGCATGGCTGCAGGATCCTTTGATTGGAATAGTGGAGCAACATGGGGAAACGGAGGTAATGTAGTTGGTGTCGATTTTCCGGGACCTGGAGACGCAGTGAATATTCCTGGTGGAGAAATTGTTGAAATACCAGCTGGATTTGCTGCGCAGTGTTCAAAAATGAATCTGAATAATGATGAGGAAGATCTGTCCACGCAGCTTACGTTAATGTCTTCAACAAGTTCATTAACACTTACCGGTAGTCTTCAAATGCTTCCCTGGAATGGAATGGCAGGCGCTATCTCGGGACATCTAGCAGGGAATATTACAATGAATGGTGGGACAATTACTATTGGAGGTGATTTTACGGCTACTTGTTATGACGATGGGGATTTTTTTTATCATCAAAATATTACAACAGACGGGGGGATATTAACAATCAATGGAGACATTTCATTTACCAATAATGGAGTGGCGCTTGCAACTATTAATATGAACACAGTGAATAGTGTACTTAATGTTGGAGCCGGTTTTACGTTGGGAACACTGAATAATGGGGTGGGTGCTAATGGCACAATAAATTATAAGGGCGCAGCCGGGCAAACAATTTTAAGTGAAGTAACATATTATAATCTTACAATTAGTGGTGGCGGATTAAAAACAGCGGATGGAAATATTGAAGTGAAGAATATAGTAAATATGACCAGTGGTAATGTTAATCTTTCGGGTAATACGTTGACGTTGGGAAATAATTTTTTGAACATTGGCACATTGAGTTATACCGCAGGATGGATGTATGGCGGTAGTTTTAAGCGTTGGTTTGATAATACTAGTACAGCAATAGGAGATGCACGCGGACATTTTCCGATTGGCAGTAGTACACATTACCGTCCATTCTGGGTTGCGGAAGGGGTTACTTTTGGAATACAAGCCGAAGGGACTATTATGTTAACACATACAGCTGATTATACTTGGCCGGCACATGTTACAGCTACACATAATGATGTTTCCTGGGGTAATACTTTGCAAGGTGTCTCGAAATCTACATGGGCTGTGGCCACTGGTGATGGATACACTCTGGATAATATTGATGTGCGTTTTGGCGGACAAGGTTTTGGGACGAATGTCACTACAGACCTTGATGCCTCGCTTCTTGCAAGTGTGGTGGGAACCCATGCTGCAACAACCGGAACAGGTACTGAACCTTATGTTAACAGGACAGGGCTTACATCAGTAGGCATAAACAATACATTCAGAATAGGTTCAAGAAATATTATACAATCACCATTACCAATTGACCTTATTCTTTTCGATGCGATCGAAAATGGGAGCGAAGTAAAAGTGGAATGGACAACAGCTTCAGAAATAAACAACGATTATTTTACCATACAGCGATCAAAAGATGCGCTTAACTGGGAAAGCATAAAACAGGTTGATGGTGCCGGCAACAGTTCTTCAATTATAAATTATATTGATAAAGACCCTGTTCCTTATTCGGGCACATCTTTTTACCGCCTCCGCCAAACCGATTTTAATGGAAGTGTTTCTTATTCTCAAATAGAGTCGGTAAATTTTCAGGGTATAGAAATTGTTCGTATATATCCTGTGCCTGCAAATCAAAACATGAATCTTTCCATTAATACATCCTTTGATACAGAAGTTGCCATTGAATTGTTTAATTCAATAGGACAAAATATGTTTAAAGAAATTGTTTATTGTACAAAAGGGTTGAATGATGTTAGCGTTGACATTACGAAACTTCCTGCCGGAAGTTATTTGATCCGTCTCCAATCTGAACAGCTTTCTCTTTCAGATAAAATGCTATTTAATATTAGCAAATAACTCTCTTCGTAAATTTCTGTCGTAAAAACGGAAGTAAATAGTAACTTCACTTTGCAAATATATTATTCATGGAACTTTCTTTTATTTTAAATCATCTGGGTGAGGATCGCGAAACATATTTAAACGCAGTCGCCCCTCCTGTTTTTCAAACGTCTAATTTTTGTTTTAAAACGGTTGACGCAATGCGTCAAACGCTAACGAAAGAATTTGAAGAACCGTTCTATACAAGAGGGTATAATCCAACTGTCGCAACACTTAGAAAAAAAATAGCGGCATTGGAAGGCTCAGAGGATGCGTTGGTCTTCGCTAGCGGAAGCGCCGCTGTTGCTGCTGCAGTGATGTCGGTTGTAAAGGCGGGGGATCATGCGATCTGCGTAAAAAAACCGTATAGCTGGACAAATATTTTGTTGAATCAATACCTCGAGAAATACGGAGTAAAAACAACAACGGTTGATGGTAGCGATCCGAAAAATTTTGAAGATGCGATATTGCCAACCACTAAACTTATTTTTCTCGAGAGTCCTAACTCTATGACTTTTGAATTGCAAGACATTGAAGCCGTTGCAAAAATCGCCCAAAA
Organism: uncultured Bacteroidia bacterium; assembly: GCA_964593555.1. GTDB lineage: Bacteria > Bacteroidota > Bacteroidia > JAFLBG01 > JAFLBG01 > CAZQIC01. The sequence continues at coordinate 28,057 of CAZQIC010000005.1, forward strand.
AAATAATATTGCAACTATAATTGATAACAGTTATTCAACACCATTAAATCAAAGTCCGATTAAATTGGGCGTTGACATTGTTGTTCATTCTGCAAGCAAATATCTTGGAGGGCACAGTGATATTGTTGCCGGAGTTCTGGCAACATCCAAAAGTAGAATTCAAAAAATGTTCTCCGAAGAATTTATGACCCTGGGTGGAATTATTTCTCCGCATGATGCATGGCTTATGTTAAGGGGCTTGAGAACATTAGAGCTGCGAGTTGATCGTTCATCACAGAGCGCTGCAAAAGTTGTTGCATTTCTTGAAAAACATCCAAAGGTGGAAAGGGTTTTGTATCCATTTTCTGATTCTAACCCACAATTAGCGATTGCAAAAAAACAGATGAGACAGGGTGGGGGTTTGTTATCAATAATTATAAATGCCAAAGAGGTCAGCGAGGTTGAAAGATTTTGCGATAACCTTAAGTTGTTTTTACTTGCCTGTTCATGGGGCGGGTATGAATCATTGTTATTCCCAATGTGCGCGCTGCACAATTCTAAAAGTTATGATAATCCACTGCCCTGGAATTTAGTAAGAATCTATATTGGGTTAGAAGATCCCGAAGTACTAATTGAGGATTTAAAACAGGCGCTGGATAAAGTGTAGCTACTTCTTAATAAATTTAAACTCAATTCGCCGATTTAATTTGTGCTCTTCTTCGGAGCAGTTAATTCCGTTTGCACAACGGTTGAGCAGGTGCGTTTCTCCAAATCCTTTTCCACTTACTCGCTTTGCATCTATTCCTTTTGAGATGAGGTATTGAACAGCAAGATTAACGCGGGTTTCGGAGAGTTTTAAATTAGAGGCATCATCTCCTTTTGAATCGGTATGTGCTGAAAGCTCTATGCGCATTGAAGAATTTTCTTTGAGTATGCCTGAAACTTTATCCAGTTTTATTTTTGCTTCCGGTAATAATTCAGAAGAGCCTGCCTCAAAATAAACATTGTCGGCGATCACCAAATCTTTTCCGGTAGATTTTGTAAAATCCTTCATCACAATAAAGGGATCATCTTCTACTTCTACAGTTGACAATTTTTTAAATTCTGCAGGCAGCATTTTGTATACAAAAGCCCCGTTAGCATCCTTTTTCATTTCAGTTAGAACCGTGCCATTAGGTTTTGCAAGGAACACTTTTTCATCTTTAGGTAGGTTTGGATTGCTTTCAAGAGAAAATTCAGTTGCTATTTTTGGATTTACTTTGTTGAAGGTAAAATCACCGAACTCGTTAGTAGTTGCGGAATTTAAAACTTTTCCTGTTTCGTCTTTTAGTTCTACTTTTTGATTTACAATTGGTTTTTTTATTTTTTCACCATATAAAAGTTTAGCCCGGAAATCCATGAAGACTTTAAGGTCTTCAACAACTTTTTTGGGATGATCTTTAAGATAGTCTTTATTAAAATCGTCATAACCTTGTAATGGTATTTTGACGCCGCTTTTTCTGAAGTCAAGATCTACGGAGCCTGCGCCGGTACAGGTAAAAGCTAACATAGTATCGCCTGCAGCCATATTATCTTTTTGAAAAACCTTCCATTCTCCCGACAGGTCTTTTACGGCGACAACAAGATCAATCGGGAAGAAATTTGTGTTTTTGTAAATAATGTAAAAATTATCAGGGGAGTTTGGGCAGCGGTCAAATTTTTCTCCAAACTTTTTTTCTTTAACTACAGGAGCGTTTAGGGTTTGAGCAAAAGCAACCCCAAGTCCTAAATTGATCAGACACAAAAAACATACAAAAAAAACTTTGGCGATTTTTTGGGCGTTGCTCATTATTTATAAATATAATAAACAGTTTAGAATAAGCATAATTATCATAATATGCCATGATAGGTTATATAGGCTAACTTAATTGAGAGTATTCTATAAAAAGTCGTTAGCCAGATTCGCAAGTTCAGAGCGTTCACCCTTTTCGAGTGTAATATGCGCATAAATATTTTGACCTTTTATGTGATCAATCAAATAAGACAATCCATTACTCTGTGTATCAAGATATGGTGTGTCAATTTGGAATATATCACCCGTGAAAATAATTTTTGTGTTTTCTCCCGCACGAGTAATAATAGTTTTTACTTCATGTGGTGTGAGGTTCTGTGCTTCATCAACAATAAAAAATACATTTGATAAACTACGGCCTCTTATGTATGCCAGCGGACAAACAACCAATTTCTCATTTTCAACCATTTCGGTGATTTGTTTAAACTCTTTATCTTTTTCGCTGAACTGGTTCTTGATGTATTTTAAGTTATCCCATAACGGTTCCATGTAAGGATTAACTTTCGATTTTATATCGCCTGGTAAATAGCCAATATCTTTATTGCTAAGAGGTACGATAGGCCGTGCAAGGTATATCTGGTGATAATTTCTCCTTTGTTCCAATGCACCCGCCAATGATAATAATGTTTTACCTGTTCCCGCAACGCCTTGTATTGTTACCAGCGAAATATTCGGATTCATTATGGCTTCCAGTGCAAAGGCTTGTTCGCTGTTGCGGGGATTAATACCAAAAGCAGTATATTTTTTTACCCTTTCCAATTTATTATCAATTGGATTGTAAGATGCAAGTACAGATTTTTCTGTACTCTTAAGGACATAAAAATGATTGGCAGAAGGCTTTTCTTTTTTTAGAATTGCTGTTGTGCTGCAAGAACCTTTTTCGTAGAGTTCGTTTATTGCAGCAACGGAAACATTTTCAACAACAGAACGGCCTGTGTAAAGCTCACTGAGATCTTTTACTTTACCTGTTTCATAATCCTCAGCAAGTAAATTAAGCGACTTCGCTTTTAACCGGAGGTTGATATCTTTTGTAACCAATACAACTACTCTGTCTGGGTACGTCTCCGATAAATATAAAGCGGAGTTAAGTATACGGTGATCGGCCTTGCGTTCTCCAAAAACACGTTCAGCATCAATACTTGCTTTTTGATGCATCTCAATTTTAAATAATCCGTGACCTTTGCCACTAATATTTATCCAATCTTGTAAAGTACCGCTGCCAGATATTTTATCAATATACCGGATAAACTCTCGAGCAGAAAAGTTTTTGGTATCATTACCCTTTTTGAAGTTGTCGAGTTCTTCTAATACAGCGATAGGAATAACTACATCGTTATATTTAAAGCTCTTTATTGCGTGGTGATCATATATGATTACGGAAGTGTCGAGTACAAAAATTTTCTTTTCTTTTTCTTTGGCCATAAAGAACGTTTTAAAAATTAACTATTAAAATCAAAAAAATCAATTTACTTCAGTATAAAACTAAACGAATAGGGGTGCTTTTTTAGCTGTTATGCTCTAAATTAATTAACATCAGGTTGTTGGTATCGTTTAAGTGAATAAAAGCCTTAATTGAATTCAAAAAAATTACTTTTGGGTATAAAATTGTTGAAATGTTATTGCCTGCCGAAATAAAATCTGAAGCCGAATCGATACTTTCTTCCAGATATGAGAATAGTATTAAAATAACCCGTTTTGAGACGGTAAGCGGAGGTAGTATTAACCATGCCTTGAAAATTTTCACCAATGAAAAAGCCTATTTTCTGAAGTGGAATTATGTAAAAAAGTACCCGTTAATGTTTGAGACCGAAGCAAAAGGTCTTGAACTGCTTCGCAAACCCAAGAGCATTGCCATTCCGGAAGTTATCGGTACTAAGGAAATTGACTTGTATTCGTTTTTAATTCTTGAATTTGTAGAGAGCGCAGGCAGGGCAACTGACTTTTTTGAACGTTTGGGAAAACAACTGGCCGTACTTCATAAAAATACGTCTCAGCATTTTGGACTCGATCATGATAATTATATAGGGTCATTGCCTCAATCCAATAAACAAAGCAGTAACTGGACGGAATTTTATATTCTGCAGCGCCTGGAACCGCAATTAGAAATGGCAAGAAATAAAAACTTGATGGATAAGCAGGCGAATAAACAGTTCAACAAAATGTTTAATGTGCTTCATGAGATTTTTCCCTCTGAGAAACCAGCGTTATTGCATGGTGATCTTTGGAGCGGGAATTATCTTGCTGGAAATGAAGGTGAGCCTTTATTTATTGATCCTGCTGTTTATTACGGCCATCGTGAAATGGATATTGCTATGAGTAGATTATTTGGTGGTTTTGGTGAGGAATTTTATTCGACCTATAATAACGAATGGCCAATGGAAAAAGGATGGGAAAAAAGAATGGATATTTGTAACTTGTATCCTTTATTAGTACATGTTAATTTATTTAGCACAGGATATGTTCGGCAGGTATTACAAATAATAAAACAGTTTTAAGTCTTTCATAAACTTAGAACTTTCAACTATAAACTTAGAACTTTTAAAAATGGCAAGCGATAAAATAGATTCTTCTAAAGCCCCTGAACCTGTAGGTTTATATCCTCATGCGAGAAGAGTGGGTAATTTGTTGTTTCTTTCAGGCGTTGGTCCAAGGGAGCGGGGTGCAAAAAAAATTCCGGGTGTTGAATTAAATGAAAAAGGAGAAATAACTTCTTACGATATTGAAGCGCAATGCCACAGCGTTTTTAAAAATGTACGTTATATTTTGGAAGATGCAGGTAGTAACTGGGGTAATATTGTTGATGTAACTGTTTATCTTACAAATATGAAGGATGACTTTCCTAAATACAATAAGTTATGGGCTGAATATTTTAAAGATAATTTGCCTTGCCGCACTACACTCGAAATAAATTGTTTGCCCACACCGATTGCAATTGAGCTAAAAGTGATAGCGACAGTAGATTAAGTTAAATAGTTCAGTGGCATAAAGATAAATGGGGAAAGTTATAGATAAAATTCGGCCAAGTAATATTTCAATACTGTTTACTATAATATTGCTTTTTACAATTGGAATAATTAGTGAGTTGATAAGGAGAATTATATCCATTTGGACTTTATGGGTTATGGCTTCTGAGAGGAACAAGGACAACAACCTAAAATGGAATTTATAATAATAGCGTTAACCGCATTACTTGGATCGGCGCTAACTTTTTTTTCAGGATTTGGATTAGGCACTCTCCTTTTGCCCGTATTTGCTGTCTTTTTTCCGCTCGATATTTCCATTGCTTTAACGGCTGTCGTCCACTTACTGAATAATATTTTCAAAATGTTTTTAGTGGGAAAACACATTAATAAAAGTGTTGTATTGTTATTTGGTCTCTCGTCTTTGCTTGCTGCCATTGCCGGAGCTTACGTATTAACCTCGCTTTCACATTTTGATGCTGTATATAGTTATCAGCTCTTTGAAAGAACAATTCAGATTACTGTGATAAAAATTATCATCGCCCTGCTTATGATCGTTTTCGCGATCATGGAATTAAAGCCAACAATTTTCAAGATAAATAGCGGGAAAAGAGGATTGGTAGCAGGAGGTTTGTTGAGTGGTTTTTTTGGCGGCCTTTCCGGCCATCAAGGGGCATTGCGAAGTGCTTTTTTATTACCCCTTGGATTATCCAAGGAATCTTTCATTGCTACAGGTACGGCCATCGCTGTAATTGTTGATATTGGAAGACTGAGTGTTTACTCAATTTCATTTTTAGTTTTTTCTATGCAGTCGAATGTTTATCTCATAGCAATTGCTGTAGTGTTTGCTTTCATTGGTGCTTTTGCAGGAAGTAAACTATTAAGCAAGGTCACGATCAAATTTATTCAAGGTGTTGTCGCCGCAATGCTTATTGTATTTGCACTTCTTATTGGTTTGGGAATAATTTAACGGTAGTACTAATAGGGTTGGTCAATTGCATAATTTGCATTAAATTTGACAATATTATTGCGTAGAATGATACTGCGTTGAACATTAAAAATAAATCAATTGACATTTAACGATTTTAATTTTGAGCCGGAGTTACAAGAAGGACTTTCTTCAATGGGGTTTAATACTCCAACTCCCATCCAACAGCAGGCTATACCTATAATACAAAGCGGGAAGGATATTATTGCCTGCGCACAAACCGGAACTGGTAAAACAGCGGCTTTCCTGTTGCCCGTGATTAATAAAATAATCAAATCAAAAGACAAGACAATAAATACCCTCATCGTTGTCCCAACGCGCGAATTAGCTATACAAATAGATGAGGCCTTGCAGGGCTTTGCCTATTTTACACCTATTAGTGCTATGGCAATTTTTGGTGGCACAAGCGGTATCTCATTTGAGCAGGAGCGAAAGGCACTTAGTGAAGGAGCAAATATTATTATCGCAACACCGGGCAGGTTGATTTCGCATCTCAATATGGGATATGTTAAAATATCGAACTTAAAACATTTGATACTTGATGAAGCCGATAGGATGTTGGATATGGGATTTAACGAAGACCTCGGTAAGATCATTACCTATCTTCCTAAGGAGAGGCAAACCCTGATGTTTTCTGCTACCATGCCTCCAAAGATCAGGGACCTGGCAAAGAAAACGTTGAATAATCCGGAACAGATCAACATTGCTGTTTCAAAACCGGCAGAAGGAGTATTGCAGGGAGCATACCTTGTATATAACCCGCAAAAAATAGAATTGTTAAAAGAAGTAGTAAAGGACAAGGATATAAAAAGTATAATTATATTTTCTTCTACAAAGGATAAAGTAAAAGAACTAGGCAAAGAACTTTCTCGATTAAAATTAAATGCAGCCGCTATACATTCTGATCTTGACCAGGATGAAAGAAATGACGTGATGAGAAAGTTCAAGAGTAAGGCCACACAAATATTAGTTGCTACGGATATTTTATCAAGAGGTATCGATATTGATTCAATAGGTTTGGTAATAAACTATGATGTGCCGGGTGATGCAGAAGATTATATCCACAGAGTAGGGAGAACAGCGCGAGCGGAATCTACAGGTATTGCTTTAACTTTTATAAACGAAGAAGATCAGGGCAAGTTCAAAAAAATTGAAGACCTTATCGGTAGTGAAGTAAAAAAATTGCCACTTCCTGCAGCTCTTGGTGAAGGACCTGTATACGATCCTTCAAAATTCAGAAAGAAAACTTTTTCCAGCCCGAAACGTTTCAAAAAAAGATAAAATTATTTTATCAGGCTGATATGTCCTTCATAGCGATGTAATCCGCCTAGCACATCTCTTGTAATCACTTTCCAAACATATACATCCATTTGCGCAACATTTTTTCCGTCATTGGCTTTCCCGTCCCAGCCAACGTTCGGTTGTGTTGATTTAAATATTTGCGATCCCCATCGATCGTAAATGTAGAGCACGTATTCATCAACATCAACTCCAATTCCTATCGGTGTAAAAAGGTCATTGATGTCATCTCCGTTTGGTGTAAAACTGTTCGGTACGTATAAAATAAAATCCGGATTGATCCGTACTGTCTTTTCTGCAATGTCTCTGCATCCGAATTCATTCACAACAACAAGTCTTACAGTGTAATTCCCTGTATCGCTATAGGTGTAATTTGTGTTTTGATCTGTTGAAGAACTGTTAAGCGCATCTCCAAAACTCCAATACCATCCGCTAACTCCCACATCATTGCTTCTGAAAAATACAGTTGGATTCAGGATAGTTGCTGGCTGCGGAGTAGCTGTGAAAGAAGCAACAGGATCGGGATGAACAGTGATGTAGTTATTTTGAGTAAGTGAATTTGAACAACCATTATTATCGGTAATAATTAGTGTTACGGAATAACTTCCCGTTTGGTTGTAGCAGTATAATGGATTTGTTTGTGCCGAATTTCCTCCATCACCAAAATTCCATACCTGGCTATGACTCATAGGACTTGTATTTGTAAAGTTTACGCATAAAGGTTTACAACCTGCTGTTACATCACTCGAAAAATTAACAATCGGCAAAGCGTTTACTGTCACTTGCGTAACAGCATTTGCTGTACAACCATTGTTGTCGGTTACCAAAAGCGAGAAGGATGTGTTCGAAGCAAGAGTAGGAGTAGTTATCCCGGAAGTAATTTGGCCGGTATTCCACAGGTAGGTGTATCCAGGTGTTCCTCCTCCAACATTGCTATTAAGTATAGTTTGTTGTCCGTCACAAATTGGAGCAGAAGGAGCAATTGTTACAATAAGTTGAGGCGAATCGTTTACCTGAACTGTTGGAGCAATTGTACATCCATTGTTATCTGTAATGGTAACTGAATATATGCCTGACAAAAAACCTGTAGCGGTTTGCGAAGCTTGTCCGCCTTGCCAGTTATAAATATAGCCAGGGGTTCCTCCAGAAACATTTACCGTTGCTGTTCCGGTATTGTCTCCGAAACAAAGTGTGGAAGTGCTGGTTAATGTTGCTGTGAGTGGAGATGGTTCGGCAATAAATATACTTATGTTGTCTTTACATCCGCTTGCATCGGAAACAGTTAATACATAACTGCCTGTGCAAAGCCCCGTTGCTGTGATCGAATTTTGTGCAGGCACCGTGTTCCAGGTATAATTGTATGGCCCGTTTGCAGATCCGCTGACCTGAAGCGTTGCAACTCCGTCACAACTTCCATTGCATGATGCGTTTGTAATGCTTGGATTTAAAAGAGTATCAACTGCAATAGGAGTTACCACCATAGGAGCGGAGATGGAACATCCATTATTATCTGTAAGCGTTGCGGTATACGTGCCGGCACTCAATCCGGTTATGGTGCTTGTTGTTTGTAAAGAAGAACTCCACGAATAAGTATAGTTTAATGTTCCTCCGCCGGGATTAATACTTGCTGTCCCATCGCCAGATAAACAATGATCGGGTGTACTTGTAGGCGACATAGTGAGCAATGTTGGTTCGGTTATATTAATTGATGATTGTGCTGTACATCCATTAATATCATTTATGCTAACAGAGTATAGTCCCGCGGTTAAACCGGTTACAATTGAGTTAGTATAGTTTCCCGGACTCCATAAATAATTAAATGGTGCTGTTCCGTTACTCAATGCAATTGAAATGCTTCCCGTGGCATCACCGTTGCACAGCGGACTGCTGAGTACTGTAATTGTTGTTGTAATGGCAGGCGCTTCCGTAAGAGTTATTGATCGTTGTGCTGTGCAATTATTGTCGTCTGTAATTATAACACTATAAACTCCGGCCGTCAGGTTGCTTGCTGTTGAAGTTGTTTGTGAAGGTACCGATGACCAGGAATAAGAATACGGTACTGTTCCGCCTATAGCACCTGCTAATGCCCAGCCAGTTGTTCCACCGTTGCATATAATATCATTTGAAGCGGGAATGAATGGTTGTAATAATGGAGGCTCAGTAATTGTTGCTGTAATGGTTGTAGAACATCCGTTACCATCAGTAACTGTTGAAGTATAGGTCATAGCTGAAAGTCCGACAGCCAAAGCGGAGGCTTGCCCACTTGGGTTCCATGAATAAGTATAAGGAGCGAGGCCGCTAATTACATTCACAGTTGCTGATCCGGTTGAACCTCCGAAACATAAAACATTATTTTGAGATAAAATTCCTAAAACGGGAACAGGGTTTACCGTTACGGTTGTTGCCGCACTGTTTGTGCAGCCGGTAATATCGGTGTAAACAATACTGTAAGTCGTGTTACTAACCGGTGATACAGATATTGATGAAGTTGTTTGTCCGCCAGACCAAGAATACGATCCTCCAGTCGGATTTACTGTAGGTGATATGGATATACTGCTGCCATTACATACGTAATAATTAGCGGTAAAGCTTACATCTGGCGGCAATGGAACATTAATTGTTTTGATCATGGTGTCGTATTTGCATTCGTACTGAACGCATTGCATCACCACATAATTTCCTGGAGCAGTAAAATTGTGAACAGGATTTTTTAAGGTTGAGGTATTTAAAGCGCCGCTTGCTGCGTCTCCAAAGTGCCATGAATAAGTTGGCAATGGCCTTAGATTGGTGAATGTTGATTGGTCAGTAAATTGTGTGGGTGTTCCAAAGCACACTACATCTGATCTATAATTTGCGGTGAGTTCAAACGTGAATTTCAAAAGCCAACTGTCAAAACTTCCTTTGTGGGGTGCAGTTTTATCGCCACCGGCCGGATTTTGTGATGATGTTAAAACAAAATAATCTCCACCTATAGAATCTGTCAGTACATAATAATCCTTTGTCATTCCATAAGATAAGCCGTGGTGAGGTCCGTCAAAGCCGGGCCCTGCGGAGGCATAAACATAATCCCATTCAATTATTCCGGCATTGTTAAGTTTTACCATCCATGGAGCCCTGTTGTTATTAGGGTTAGCTCTTGTTTTATCTCCATTTACAGGGACGACATCTGAGTGTCCCGACAAAATAATTCCTCCATCACACGCTATATAGGCGGATTGTATCTCATCCCATCCGGTTGTGCCAATACTGTTCCTCCAAAGTATATTTCCGCTTGAATTAATTTTTACTGCAAAAAAATCGGCGGCTCCCCCGTGGTGGCCCGCTCCGTCCACGTCAAGTGCGGTGGCCTCATCTCCATTTGTGCTACCGCCCCGTCCCACAAGTACAAAATTACCATCGGTGGTTGCAATAATCCCAGGAGAAGCATAAAGACAATCTGTACCGCTGCCACCAATTGCATTGTCCCATACCTGGTTTCCGTTGAGGTCAAGTTTTATTACCCAATAGTCATAGCTTCCATGTGCGGGAGTCCCATCAACATCAGGTAAAGCAAGGTCTCCGTTTGATGATGAGCTTGTTCCGCTAATGAGATAACCGTTTGCAACCTGTATGCACGATCCGCCGTAATCAAAAGTGCTGCCGCCTAACATATTACTCCATTGTATCGTTCCGTTCGGTCTTAATTTAATTGCCCAAATATCAGGATTTGGCAATGCGCCATGGCGGCCAGACCCATCAACATCATTTGCCGCGGCCGCATCCAGATCTGTCGAATAAGAATCACCAATAACGAGATAACCGCCATCCGAAGTTTGTATTATATCGTTTGCGTAATCAGAGCCGGAACCACCAACAATATTATGCCACTGCATGATACCTGCAGAATTTAATTTTACAATCCACATATCGGCCGTGCCGCCTCTTGTTCCACTGGCATCCGCATCTGGTATAGCCAGATCACCGGTTGCGGAAATTGTTCCAAATACCCCACCAATAAATCCTGCTAAAATGTATCCTCCGTCACTAGTCGGTGTAACACAGGTCGCTTCTTCAGCTCCATCACCACCCAATGAATTTTGCCAGATGATCTGGCCATTGTCATTGAGTTTTTGTATCCAGAAATCCTGGGTAGCAATTGCTCCCATAGAGTGATTGCCCGACCCATCGGGATCAGTCGCTGCCGAAACATTAAAGTTATTCGAAGTGCATTTACTTACGGCGATAAACCCGCCTGGGATCCTTGCAAAATCATGGCCGTACTCAGATCCGCTTCCTCCATAAGTGGAGTCCCAAACAATGCGGGGCTGTGCTGTTGAGGTTTGCTGGAATAAAAATATTAAGAAGATTAAAGAAAGAATATGAATAAGATTTTGTTTAATTTTTGGAAAAGTTTTGGGGTGTTTCACGGAAAAAAGTTTAATGTTTTACCATATAATTATTGCTTACAATAAAGATGTGGTCAAATAAGTTGTTTCCAAAAGTAAAATGGACAAAAAAATACAATCCTAAAAGACAAAAAATAGGGTAATTATGTATTAAATATTGGTATATTTGATAATAATTTATTCAATTCAAGTTTTATGAAAAAACTTTTCAGCCTGGTTGATGGTCTTTCGAAAAATGAAAAGAGATATTTTAAGACTCATACCAAGTCCAATAATGCCCTCGAAATATTTGATTTAATAAATAAGGAGAAGCGAGATATAGCGCGAATTGAAAAATACTCCTCTAAGGAAAAAAATTATTTACTTAACTCGATTCTTAGATCGCTTCGTGGCTTTCATGGCCAAATGTCTGTAAACAGGATGCTTGATAACTATGTTCATGAGATTGATATTTTGGTAAACAAAGAATTGTATGATTTGGCTTTGAGTCGTGTTCACCAAGGAGAAAAGCTTGCGGCTCGCCATGAAAAGGTCCATCACCAGATATTATTTTTAAGATTCCGGAGGAGAATTGAAAGGAATAGAGGTCTCGACAATGAAGAATCGATCAAGACTCATTATAAAAATCTTTATTCTCTTTTTAAATTAATGAATGTCGATTATCATTTGGCAGAAATGATAAATAATTATAGGGAAAAAGCATTTTTGGAGAGGGAATATGATCTGGAGAACGAGGTAGAAAAACTTCTTTTAACATTGTCTCCCGACCTACGCGAAAAAATAAAAACAAATTATCTATATACAAGGATCAATGGCTTCATGAGTTTTGACAAAAAGCAATCCGATGAAGCATATGAATATTATTCCAATATGTGTAAAATATTCCAAGAGAAATCACCCCGGCTTCCTGATTCTGCTCTGGACTATTTTTCCCGTATCAATTATGTTACAGTACTTCATAGTTTTTTAACGGTATTAAAGGAAACAGATCGCGAAAAAGAATTTTTTGAGGTGATCGAGATCCTGAAAAACTCTGAAGGAATGTCGGTGAAAGAAGCAAGTAAGAGCTTTGTAAATATGTCGGTAAGTCTCACCGATTATTTCTTAAGAAAAAATGAAATAAAAAAGGGAATCACATTCTTACTGGAGTACAAGCAGAAAATAGAATCGATCAGTTATGAACGCGACCGGATGGAGCTGCTTTATTTCAATATGGCTTATATTTATTTTCTTCAGAAGCATTTTCGGGACGCTCATCGATATATCAGTAAATATATACTGTACCAAAATCCTAAATATAAAATTTTATATAAAGCCTCTAATTTTGTGTATATATTAATCCAGTTAGAGTTAAATAAATTAGATTTTGCTTTTAGTGTTTTAGACAAATTTGTTAAAAAGCTAAAGAATGAGGGGCAGTACAACACATTTGACGATTTGTTGGCACAATTTATCACAAGTCATTTTTCTCCTGGTTCTCTGTCTCAGCAGGCAGAAAAACATTATTCGGACTTATCGGATTTGATAAAAAATGGTAAAACCGGTTTGATACAGGTAAATCTAAATCAGTATTTTAATTTCAAGGGATGGATGGAATCAAAATTATTTAACAAGCCTTTTAATCCATGATTTTATAATGCCAAAGACTTGTTATAAATTTGATAAAGTTGAAAACAAAAACTAAATAAATAGTGTAAATTGTTACATTTGTAACTATAAAATAATCAATGCAACTCACCACACGTTCAAAAGTTGTTGTAAAAAAGCAGATGAGCTTTATGGAAAAGCTCTATCTACCTGCTATTTTGGGTGGGATGTGGATTACTATTAAGCATTTTTTCAGAAAAAAGGCTACCATTAAATATCCTGAAGAGCAGCGTGAATTTGCTCCGGTATATAGAGGTATGCACGTATTAAAACGTGATGAGAATGGGGCTGAAAGATGTACAGCATGCGGGCTCTGTGCTGTCGCATGTCCGGCCGAAGCAATTACCATGGAATCTGCGGAAAGAAAACCGGGTGAAGAACATTTATACAGAGAAGAAAAGTATGCGAAAATATATGAGATAAATATGCTCAGGTGTATTTTTTGCGGCTTGTGTGAAGAGGCTTGCCCAAAAGAGTCCATTTTCCTTACCGACAGGATAGTTCCTTCAGACGACCTTAGAAAAGATTTTATTTATGGTAAAGACAAATTGGTTGATCCCATAGAGGCAGATAAACGCATTGATGTTTCTAAAAGAGAAACAAAAGAGGTGCTTGAGTTTAAGAAAAATAAAAATATAGGTCATAACCAATTGTTTGAAGGAAAAAAATTTAAAAGCGGTAGTTAATAATAGTCTAAGAAAGTTTACCTACTTTCTTTTTGTCTATTGCCTACTGAAATAGCTTATGCTTACAACGTATTCATTTTATTTTCTTTCTTTCCTGGCTGTATTTTGCGGCCTTATGGTTGTCTTCTCTAAAAGGCCGGTATACAGTATTCTTTATCTTATTGTAACTTTTTTTGCAATTGCGGGTCACTATCTTTTATTGAATGCACAGTTTCTTGCAGCAGTGCATATTATAGTTTATGCAGGTGCCATTATGGTTCTGTTCCTGTTTGTTATCATGTTGTTAAACCTTAATCATGAAAGTGAGCCGCATAAAAATATGTGGCTGAAATTTGCAGCAACTATTTCTGCCGGCATGTTATTGCTGGTATTAGTAGGTGTTTTAAAAGAAGCGGAAGCAATACAGCCTTTCAGGGCATTTAATTCGGATATCGGGTTGGTAAAAAATATTGGTAAAGTATTGTTTGATGAATTTATGTTGCCATTTGAAGTTTCTTCTATCCTGTTTTTATCAGCCATGGTTGGCGCGGTAATGTTGGGAAAGAAAGAAGTTGATGGTTAATGAGTTTCGAGTTCTGAGTTTCGAGTTTAAAACAACCCAAAACTCCTGACCCGAAACAAAGTAATGTTAAATAAAGTATTACAATAAAGTAACATGAGTGCTATCCAGTCCATACCAATTAGCTATTACATCATGCTTAGTGTGGTGTTATTCTCAATTGGAGTAATGGGTGTTTTGTTACGTAGAAACGCAATCATTATTCTAATGTGTGTTGAGTTGATGCTCAATGCGGTCAATTTACTTTTTGTAGCTTTCTCTTCTTATTTATCAGATACAGCTGGGCAGGTTTTCGTGGTATTTATTATGGTTGTCGCTGCTGCTGAGGTTTCAGTTGGTCTCGCCATATTAGTAATGATATATCGTAACACGCACTCGACAGATATAAATTTGTTGAATAAACTAAAGTGGTAATATGATTGAATTAGTTTGGCTTATTCCTCTTCTTCCCTTGCTTGGCTTTGCTGTTATTGGCTTTATGGGGAAAGGTATGCCAAAGAGTGTTGTTGGACTTGTTGGCTGTGGTACAATACTAGGTTCTTTTCTTATTTCATTGTATCTGTTTTTTACTTTAACAGGCAGCGATGTTAAAGAACATACTCTCTCGCTCTTTAACTGGATATACGCAGGGGATTTTAGTGTTGACTTTTCTTTCTTAATTGATCCGCTTTCTTCTTTATTTCTTTTGATCATAACTGGTGTTGGCTTTTTAATACATGTTTACTCAACCGGGTATATGCATGATGACGAAGGTTATCATCGCTTCTTTGCCTACCTCAACCTGTTCGTATTTTTTATGTTGCTGCTTGTATTAGGTTCCAATTACCTTATCATGTTCGTAGGTTGGGAGGGTGTTGGTTTGTGTTCTTACTTACTAATTGGATTCTGGTTTAAAAACACAGAGTACAATAATGCTGCGAAAAAAGCATTCATCATGAATCGTATTGGTGACCTTGGTTTTATCCTTGGTATCATTCTCATTTTTATCACTTTTGGCAGCATCAATTATTCAGAGGTGTTTGGCAGCGCAAGTAAATTTGCATCCGGTGATACAACATTGGTCGCCATTACACTATTGCTTTTTATTGGTGCAATGGGTAAGAGTGCTCAATTGCCTTTATATACCTGGCTGCCTGATGCAATGGCCGGACCAACACCTGTATCAGCATTGATCCATGCTGCTACAATGGTTACCGCCGGTATTTACATGATAGCACGTTCAAATATTCTTTTCACCCTCTCACCTGTAACAATGGGTATTGTTGCTGGTGTAGGATTATTCACCGCGATTTTTGCAGCGAGTATCGGCTTGTTTCAAAATGATATTAAAAAAGTTCTGGCGTATTCAACAGTGAGCCAGTTGGGATATATGTTCCTTGCATTAGGAGTTGGATCTTATACAGGTGCTGTTTTCCATGTTACAACACATGCATTTTTTAAAGCGCTTTTATTTCTTGCGGCAGGAAGTGTTATTCATGCCATGAGTGGTGAGCAGGATATTCGTAACATGGGCGGATTGAAAAAAAGTTTACCCATTACTCATATGGTATTTTTAATTGGCACGCTCGCAATCGCAGGGGTGCCGCCATTTGCAGGCTTCTTTTCAAAAGACGAAATACTGGCACATGCCTTTGCTGCAAGTCCATTGCTCTGGATATTGGGAATGGCAGGCGCTTTAATGACGGCGTTTTATATGTTCCGTTTATATTATTTAACTTTTTATGGTGGGTTCAGGGGAACTAAGGCGCAGGAACATCATTTGCACGAGAGCCCGAAATCAATGACGATACCATTAATGGTATTGGCCGGACTTTCTGTACTTGGTGGTTTTATTGGTATTCCTGAAGTTTTTGGTGCGGAACATTTACTCGATAATTTCTTGTCTCCCGTGTTTAGTGATTCGTCTATGAGAGTTGCATCACATCATTTATCTCACTCAACGGAATATATGTTAATGGGAATTTCGGTTGCTGCGATCGGAGCTGTAATATATTATGCCTACATAACTTTTGTTAAGAAGGAACAGTTGCCTTCCGAAGAAGGTGAAGAAACATCAGCAATACAAAAACTCATTTACAGCAAATATTATGTGGATGAATTGTACGCAACCTTATTTACTAAGCCTCTTAATTGGTTGTCGGAACAATTCTATAAATTTTTAGAGCTTAAATTTATTGACGCAATTGTGAATGGAGTTGGTAAAGGCGTGAATGGTGTCGCGTCTGTATTAAGGCTGGCGCAAACAGGCAGGGTCGGCTTTTATATTTTTGCAATGGTTATAGGAATCGTATTGATGTTGTTTTATAAAATGATGTGATGACGGGTATAATAACAGTCATATTAATATTGATCCCGCTTTTGGCTGGCGCTTTACTGCTTATAACAAAAGGAGAGCAGGTAAAAAGAATTGCACTTGCAGCTTCATTGCTGGAGTTGGTGGTTACAGCCGTTGCTTTATTTAAATTTAATGGAACTGGCGAACGTGAATTTGTTATTAATTATCCCTGGATAAAATCGTTGGGAATAAATTTTTATGTAGGAATGGACGGTATCAGTTTACTGCTGGTATTGTTAACGTCAGGTTTAGTTCCCTTGATCATTTTTTCTTCGTTCAATAAAACAATTGAAAATCCTTCTCTGTTTTATTCCCTCATTTTGTTTATGCAAATGGCGCTGGTTGGTGTCTTTGTTGCCATGGACGGATTTTTATTTTACGTTTTCTGGGAGCTTGCTCTTATTCCTATCTGGTTCATTTGTTTGTTATGGGGCAGCGGTGAAAAAAGAAGCATCACATTTAAATTTTTCATTTATACGCTAACAGGAAGTTTATTTATGCTTGCAGCCCTTATCTATTTGTATTTACATACAGATGGAACGCATTCATTTTCTATTGATGCATTATATGCTGCGGGCCGCTCTCTTGATGCTGCGAAGCAAGCCTGGATATTCTGGGGAATGTTCATTGCCTTCGCAATTAAAATGCCTGTGTTTCCTTTTCATACCTGGCAGCCCGATACATATGTTTCTGCTCCAACACAGGGTACCATGTTGCTTTCCGGTATCATGTTAAAAATGGGAACTTACGGATTGATACGTTGGTTAGTTCCATTGGCGCCATTGGGAGTTGAGCAATGGGGTAATACAGCAATCATATTGTCAGTCATTGGAATAATTTACGCTTCATGTCTGGCTATATATCAAAAAGACATGAAACGCCTTATTGCATATTCATCCATTGCGCACGTTGGCTTAATTGCTGCTGGTATTATGGTGGTAAACTCGCAAGGGTTGCAGGGAAGTATTATACAAATGATTAGTCACGGAATAAATGTTGTTGGCTTATTTTTTATCGTTGATATTATTGAGACAAAAACCAATACACGAATGACAGATAAGTTGGGAGGTATAAGAAATGTTAATCCGAATTTTGCTGTTGTGTTTTTAATAGTGTTGTTAGGAAGTGTTGCATTACCACTAACCAATGGTTTTGTCGGCGAATTTTTATTGATCAACGGTATTTATAAATACGGTGCATGGATAGCTGCATTTGCCGGATTAACGGTAATTCTGGGCGCTGTGTATATGCTGCGTTCATATCAATCAGTAATGTTGGGCAATACAAATTCAGTAACAGAAAAATTTGATTCATTGAACGGTATTGAGAAAACGATCTTAGTAATTATTTGTGCATTGATTTTAATAATCGGAGTGTACCCTAAGCCGCTGCTCGATATTGTGGGCCCTGCGGTGGAGATGTATATTCAGAATTATGGTGTTAATTATTAGTATTGAGATATGAGTACATAGTATTTGGTTTTGAAAAAAGGAAAATTAATAGGGCGGATAAACTATGAACTTTAAACTAGGAACTTTGAACTAATCAATGAAAGCATTAATAGTATTATCTCTTTTAGGTGTAGTTGCATTGTTTGCAGAGATTTTTAAATTCAAAAAAATTCTGTTCCCTGCTATTATACTTGGTTTGCTGGCTACTATAGTGTTGCTTACTTCCGAGTGGGGTTTCGATAACACTTATTTCAGAATGCTGCACATGGATACATATGCTATCCTGTTTATGTGTCTTATTCTTTGTACGGCAATACTCTGGTTTTTATTTTCAAAAAATTATTTCGATTCCATGTCGAATATTACTGATTACTATGGATTAGTATTATTTTCATTGGTGGGTTCTATGTTATTGGTATCGTACAATAATATGGTAATGTTGTTTTTAGGCGTGGAGATATTATCTATACCTGTTTATGTATTGGCGGGAAGTAAAAAAGATGACGCTGAATCAAATGAATCAGCTATGAAATATTTTATCATGGGTGCGTTTGCGACAGGTTTCTTATTATTTGGTATTGCAATGATCTATGGTGCAACAGGTTCTTTTTATCTTCATGATATAGCTCAGGGAGTTGAGGTAAAAAAACTGGAGATGCCTGGCTTGTTAACTGGTGGTATTATTTTTCTGCTTGCAGGACTATCATTTAAAGTTGCTGCGGCTCCAATGCACTTCTGGGCCCCGGATGTTTACAAAGGTGCACCAACTGTTGTAACGGCTTACATGGCGACCATTGTTAAGGCTTCCGCGTTTGCAGCGTTCTTCAGGCTTTTTGCCGCTTGCTTTTTCACAGTAAAAGGTGAGTGGAGTGCAATGATCTGGGGTTTATCTGTTTTATCAATTGTTGTTGGAAACGTTACCGCTGTATTTCAGACAAACGCAAAACGTATGCTTGCATATTCCAGCATTTCTCATGCAGGGTTTATGCTTGTTGCGATATTAGGGATGAACGAACTTTCTACAAAAGCTATTTTATTTTACTCAGCGGCATATTCAGTTGCATCCATCGCTGCATTTACTGTTCTCTTAAAAGTGAGTGAGGCACGCAAAAGCGATGACATAAATGCTTTTGAAGGTCTGGCAAAAAATAATCCGCTGCTTGCATTTGTAATGACAGTTGCATTGCTTTCAATGGCGGGCATTCCTCCACTGGCAGGTTTCTTCGCTAAGTACTATATTTTTACAAGCGCGTTTGCAAGCGGTTATGTTGGACTTGTTATCATTGCAATCCTTGGATCACTGGTTGGTGTATATTATTATTTCAAAATAATAATTGCCATGTACGCAGGAGAAAATAAAGTCGAAAAAATTAACCTGGATACAATCACAAAAACTGTACTCTTAATTTCTGTAGCATTGACAATTGCATTCGGTATTTACCCGGATTTATTGCTTGATCTTTTTAGGTTTTAATTTGATTCTTGATTTGCCTAAACATTTGCTTTACTATTTACTGATAACCAACAACAGATAACCTTTTTTATGTCACTATGGGATTCTTTTATTGAGTGGCTTAAACCGGAAACGATAATTAATTATGGGGGACTTACCTTATTGCTGATTGTCGTTTTTGCCGAAACAGGATTATTGATCGGTTTTTTTCTTCCGGGTGATTCACTCTTATTTACAGCAGGGTTGCTTTGTGGGATTGGGACTTTTGATACCAATATTTTTACTCTGGTTTCAGGATTATGTTTTGCGGGTATTACAGGAAATATGGTTGGTTATTATTTTGGAAAAAGAGTAGGAGAAAAACTTTTTACCCGTGATGATAATATTATTTTCAAAAAGAGATATGTGATTATTACAGATAATTTTTATAAAAAGTATGGCGGCAGTACATTAATACTGGGAAGATTCCTTCCTGTTATCCGCACATTTGCTCCCATACTTGCCGGGGTAATAAAAATTGGTTTTGCACGTTTTATGTTTTATAATATTATAGGATGTGTTGCCTGGGTATTTTCGCTTACGATTACCGGATATTTCCTTGGGGTTAAATTTCCTTGGGTAAAAGATTACCTGGGATACATAGTAATCTTTCTTATTGTAATTACATTTATACCTGTTTTGAGAACCTACCTAAAGGAAAAAAGGAGTAGATAAATAGGTGTTCGGTAATCGGTTACCAGTTCAATGCGCATCAATAACCCATAACTCAAAACCAATTACCGATCACTTAATACCAATCACTGATAGCCAGCAACTGACAACCGATCACCCTCCACCCAATACCGATTACCACTAAAATACCTCCTTTAAAGAAATTCTTGGAGCAAATACAATAAAATGGACTAAATTGTCGCTATATTAAAGTCCTATATCGTTTTTTTTTTAAAATACATTTAGTAAGTTTGAGACCTTTTATTTACGTAAAATTAACATGGAAAAGGGCATATTTTTAGTAATATTGCCAATCGCGAAAAGAGAATTTTAAAAACGAAAATCACAAAAAACCAAGATACATATGAGTAACGAAAATTCAACATCAAGCAACGTAAAATCATTATTTGCTTCAACAGCTATTGTCCTTTGTATTGTAATGGGAATCCTTATTTACGTTTTTGTGTTAGGAGACTCATCTCATTTTGATGCTGAAGGTCATCCATTACCGGGAGATTATTTAGGAATGATGCATGCCGGAGGATTTATTGTTCCTATACTTTTGGCGATTTTCTTTATCATCATCACCTTTTCTATCGAAAGAATAATTACTATTTCTAAATCAAAAGGTAAAGGACAAATCGAGAATTTTGTGAGAGCGATTAGACAACAATTGAATTCAAACAACCTGGATGCAGCTATTGCAGAGTGTGATAAGCAACAAGGTTCATTAGCTAACGTGGTTCGCGCGGGAGTAGAGAAATATAAATTTGTGCAAAATGATGCAGGAATGGATAAAGAAAGTAAAGTAGCGGCAGTTCAAAAAGAACTGGAAGATGCTACTTCATTGGAATTACCAATGCTTTCTAAAAACCTTTCTATCATTACTACTTGTGCAACCATTGCAACGTTATGGGGTTTGATAGGTACGGTTTTAGGTATGATCCGTGCGTTTGCGGCCTTAGCTAATGCCGGTGCTCCTGATACAACGGCTCTTGCAACGGGTATCTCTGAGGCACTTATCAATACAGCTTTAGGTATCATCGGTTCGGTAATTGGTATTATCATGTACAATTATTTCAGTAACAAGATCGATCAGCTTACCTACAGCATGGATGAGGCTAGTTTCAGTATAATTAATACTGTATCTTCTCAAAAATAAAAAAGGTTATACTTTTTTATGGAATTTAAATGGAATCTTCATCTTTAATATAGAAAGCACATGCCGAAGGTACAAATGCCAAGGGGCACACCCTCATTAGATATGACACCGATGGTGGATCTGGCTTTCTTGTTGGTAACGTTCTTTATGTTAACTGCAAGCGTAAGAGTTGATGAGCCGGTGATTGTGGATACCCCGTCATCTACATCTGAGAAATTGCTGCCAAATAATGTCACGCTTATTACAATAGACAATAATGGTAATGCGTTTTATACGATCAATGATGGCGATGTAAGGATACAAACGCTGGAAGAGATGGGTAAGAATTATAAAATTGAATTTACAGACAAAGAGAAAAAAGAGTTTGCCGGCATGACAAGTTTTGGGGTGCCAATGAATGAAATGAAAAGATACCTTGGTCTTGATGACGCTGGAAGAAAAGAATATAAATCTCTAGGTATCCCAAGGGATTCTGTAGATAATCAGCTGGGAGGATGGATACACGCAGGATATGTTAAGGCACAAACCAAACTCAGGGATGAAAAAAATAAAGCGAAGGAGTTGAACCGGCCTTTTAAGCAGGAGGAGATGCGTTTCGCGATTAAAGCAGATGGTAAAGCGCCATATGTTGCGGTAAAAGAAATTATTGAAGTATTTAAGAAGCAAGATATTTACATTTTTAACATGATCACCAATTTAGAAAAGGGCGAATAATATAACATGGCAGACGTAAATACAGATAGTGGCGGAGGTCACGGTAAACACGATAAGAAGAGAGCGAAAAAAATGTCGACTCGTATCGACATGACACCTATGGTGGATTTGGCTTTTCTTTTGCTTACGTTCTTTGTAATGACTTCAACATTTAACAAAGCAAAAACCCTGGAGATGCTTTATCCTGCAGATCCATTGGAAAATCAAAAGCCACCGAAAATTAAAAATGCATTGACCTTTATTTTAAGTGGCGACGATAAGGTATTTTATTATGATGGAGAGTTTTATGTTGAAGGAAATGCAGATGGCAAACCCAAAACAGAATTGATCGAAACAAATTATTCTGCCACAGGTATCAGGGATGTACTGCTCAAGCGTAACGTATTGGTAACTGATTCAATTGAAATATTTAAAAAGCAATATGCCAACAACGAACTAAACGATAGTACGCTGAAGAAGCATGTAATAAGTGTAAAGAGAAATGCGAAGGCCCTTACTGTATTGGTAAAAACTGATGACGAAGCAACATATAAAAATGTTATAGATGTTATGGATGAATTAAATATAACATCAGTTGGAAAAAAGGCGGTGGTTGATTTGATCCCTGCAGAATTAAACTTGTTGCGGGTGAAAACGGGAAAGGCACCGATTGCTGAAGCTGTTGCCCCGGAAACGAAATAAAAAATAGATTACTTTTAATATTATAACCAATGGCTCAACACAATAAAATGTTATTTAACGAATGGACGAACGTAGTTTCTTCCATTCGTAATGAGCTGGTTTTTGAGGGAAGAAATCAAGAATACGGAGCTTACCAGATAAGGAGAAGTTATAATAGATCCGTTTCTATTGCATTGCTTATAACTTTTTCTGCATTGGTATTGGCAATTGTAGTGCCTAAAATAATTGAGTTGATAAATAATACGTTAGATACAACTAAGGAAGTTGTTGTCGACCTTACTGATCCTATTGATATGGTGCCGCCGCCTTTGGATGAAACCGAACCACCGCCACCACCGCCACCACCACCACCTGTAGCAGCTACAGTAAAATTTATTCCTCCGGTTATCGAAGATGATGCACCCGAAGATGAAGAACCTCCTCCAATTATAGAGGAAGCACCTAAAAATATTTCTACAGTAACAAATGAAGGTGACGGTTCAAACGAAGTTCTAATCCCTGATGAAGGCAAAGGAGTTGTTGCTGTTGAAGAGGAAATATTCAGGATAGTAGAAGAGATGCCAACATTCCCCGGAGGAGATGTGGAGATGTTGAGGTTCTTGAAAAAGAATATTCAATATCCGCCAATGGAACAGGAGGCAGGTATATCTGGAACAGTGTATATTGGTTTCCTTGTTGATAAGGAAGGAAATATAGCTGATGTTCAGATTGTTCGCGGTATTGCAAGCGGACCAAACCTGGCTAAAGAAGCATTGCGGGTTGTAAAAATGATGCCGGGTTGGAAGGCAGGTAAGCAGAACGGACGCCCTGTAAAAGTTCAATTTACCCTTCCGGTTAAGTTCAGCCTGAAATAACAATTGTTCCGCTTGACATTGCTACAAAAAGCGAAATTTTCACTCGGTGCTGTTATGATCTTTGTTTACCTGGGACTTGCTGTAATTTTTGCTTTTACAGACTATCTTAATAATATTCTTTTTTCCGACCGACGTATTATCTTTGCAGGTGTGCTTGCGTTTTACGGATGTTTTAAAATGTACGTGCTGTTTAGAAATTATAAGCGTTTAAAATTCGAGGATCACAATGAAAATTAGTTCTTGGTTATTAGTTATTAGTTCTTGGTTCTTGGTTCTTATGTCTTGCGGAGACAATGGTGCGAAAGAACCAACAGATACTCCAACATCAGGTGAGGTAAATATTTGCATTGATGAATCATATAAGCCACTGCTGGATGCGGAGATATATACTTTTGAAGCGTTTTATAGAAATGCAAAAATACACACCTATTATATTCCCGAATCAAAGGCAATACAAATGCTGCTCACCGATTCCTGTAAAGTTGCTATTCTCAATCGCAGCTTAACTGAAGAAGAAAAAAAAGTATTCGAGAGTAAAAAAATCTTTCCGATTATAACCAAAATTGCCGAAGATGGAGTTGCTTTTATTGTGAACAAAGAGAATGATGATAGTGTATTTACGGTTGAACAAATAAAAGCAATGCTGTCGGGTAAAGATTCATTGTGGAGTGGTAAAGGTGGTGGAGTAATAAATGTTGTTTTTGACAATACTGGTTCAGCGAATGCACGATACATGAAAGATAGTTTATTGAAGGAAAATGATTTCGGAAAAAATGTTTTTGCGGTAAAGTCAAATCCCGATGTGATTGATTACGTTAATAAAAATAAAAATGCATTGGGAGTTATTAGTGTAAATTGGATAAGCGACAGCGATGATACCCTTACTAAGTATTTTATGAAAAAAGTTAAAGTAGCGGCCATTAAAAAGGATACAGCCTCAAAAGCGTTTAAACCCTATCAATCGTATATAAAAACAAAGGAATATCCTTTTTGCCGGGATGTATATACAATAAACAGGCAAACTCGTGCCGGACTTGGCATGGGTTTTGTCTCCTTTATAGCAGGAGAAAAAGGTCAATTGATAATTTTAAAAGCAGGCATGGTGCCTTCTATTGCACCGGTAAGGCTTGTTAAGGTAACAACTCAATAGTGTAGGTATGAAAAAAATAGTTGCAATTGTTTGTATGAGTGTTTTAATATGGAGTGGGCCTTTGGGTGCACAAACATTAGCCGATGCTATTAAACAAACTACTAACGAACAATTTGAAACTGCGGATGCAAGTTTTAAAGCATTGATACAAAGGGAGCCCAATAAAGGAGAGTATTATTTTTACTATGGAGAAAATTTCTTCAAAAATGATAATGAAGAAATGGCTTCCAACATGTATAACAAAGGTATCGAGTTGAATGCCACTGATCCTTTGTGTTACATTGGAGTGGGTAAAATATTGTGGTACAATAAAAAGGACATAGAGGCGAAGAGTAATTTTTTTAAGGCTGTTACACTTTCACAATCAAAGAACACAACGGTTTTTATGAAAATCGCTGAGGTATATATCAATGCTGAGAACAAAGATATTCCGGAGGCTATGAACCTGCTGAACAAAGCACTGAAGTTGAACGATAAGGATCCTGAAGTTTATATTCTGTTTGGCGATGCATACCTCGAACAAAATAACGGAACAGAAGCCATTAAAATGTATAACAAGGCAATTGAGTTGAATAAAAATTCTGTTAAGGCAATTGTGCGAATTGGCAAATTATACAGCGGCGCCAGAAATTACAATGATGCATTGGCGCGTTATAAAGAGGCATCGGAGAAAGATCCTTCATTTGCGCCCGCCTATAGGGAAAAGGCAGAAATATATTACAGGGCAGGGCAGTACCAGAATGCAGTTGATCAGTATCAAAAATTTCTGGAACTAAATAATAACCTGAGTGCACGTATTCGTTATACCGGTTTTTTGTACCAGGCAAAAAAATATGAGGATGCTATTAAGCAGGGAACCGACATATTCAATACAGATTCAAGCAATGCTTACCTCTATCGTTTTTTGGGATACTCGTATTATGAGAATAAGGATTACCCTAAGGGAGTAAATAAAATGGAAGGGTTTTTTCAAAAAGCAAATGCTGATAAAGGAATTAAAATTATTTCACAGGATTATGAATACTACGGGCGTTTGCAATTAAGAACCGGTAAGGATTCACTAGGAATTATAAATATGAAAAGGGCATTGGAGATAGACTCCACACACATTGACGTATACAGTGATCTTGGCAGCGAATATTTCAAAAAGAAAATGTATAAGGAGTCGATTGCGATGTACAAAAAGAAAATTGAAAAATCTGAAAAGGAAAATGCAAACGATAATTTTGGATTAGGCAAAGCGTATTATTTTTCCAAAGAATTTATGTTAGCCGATTCTGCATTTAAGAAAATCACCATTTCAAATCCCGATTTACCGTTGGGTTATTTATGGAGAGGTAGGGCTAATGCGCAATATGACCCTAAGAATGAAAAGTGGTTAGCGAAGGATCATTATGAAATGTATATCTCAAAAGTAAAACCTGAGGAAATAGAAAAGAACAAAAAGGATATTATAGAGGCTTACACTTATATGGGAGCGTTTAACAATGGCAAAAAGGATTATGCTGCTGCAAGTGAATTCTTCAAAAAGATAAAAGCGCTTGATCCTGCCAATGAAATGGCTAAGAATTTTTTCGAGAGCAAAGAAGGGATGAAGTATAAATAAAATTATCCCATCTCTGGTTTTATATTTGACTAATGCGAAAGCATGCCGTGGGTGAGCGTGCGTCTTTAATCTAAAATTTATAAGGGAGAGGTGCTAATCGTCGTTACCGATACGTTTTAATTTTATTTCTCCAATGGGTGTCAATACAAGCGGTACCATTTCCACTGATATAGAACTGGTATCAAGTCCAAAGGCTTTTTCTTCTGACAGAGAAAGTTTTCTTAAAACAAAATAAATATTCAGTATCATGTTGTCGAAGAAAGAAAGATCGTTTTCGAACGAAAGAAATTTTTCTAAAATTACAAAGCGAAAATCGCCGATCACGTTTTGTTTGTTCAGTGATTCATAACGGCTGGTAATATCTACTTCTTTATTCTTCACCATGTCTTCCACCACTTTCCTGAACATTAAATTAATGCGTGGTGCAACACGGAACCCTAATCTGAAATCAATTCTGATCACATCCTGTTCAACGATCTCGGTCACTTTATATTCCATTCTATAAGGCTCATCCACTACATCCACATGCACAAACCAATAAATGTCGGCACGCTTGGGCTGTTTTTTAAGTATAGAATAAATTGCACCTGATTCTATCTCATCTGTTTTGTTTGCACCTGTGAGATATACTAGGTGAGTGGCGTATTTAGGAATGCTAAGATCTTTACTGAGGTCAGTAAGTAAAGTTAAATAATCACTCAGCTTCACAAAGTCCACATAGCGGTTGCGAATTTCTTTTGCCTGGTGCCAGGCGAAAATAATAGAGATAAGTATTGTGCTGATCAATAGACTCACCCATCCGCCATGAATAACTTTGCTTGCATTCGCAAAAAGAAACGCGAACTCAAGAGAGAAGTAAACTATAACAAAACTTATAATAGTAATTGGTTTGTATCGTTTGAGTAACATATAAAATACAAGCAGGGTAGAGGTCATTAACATGTCAAGGTTTATGGTTAAGCCGTACGCGGCTTCCATATTTGATGACTCCTGAAAATAAAGCACAATACCCAAACAGCCTGCCCAAAGCATCCAGTTTACAGAAGGTATATAAAGTTGTCCTTTAAGATCAGTAGGATATTTTATTCTCACTTTCGGCCAGAAGTTAAGTCGCATGGCTTCGTTAATAAGAGTAAAGGAAGCGCTGATCAATGCCTGGCTCGCAACAACAGCAGCAGCTGTTGAGATAACAATCCCTGTAATCAAAAACCAGGAAGGCATTAAGGCGAAGAATGGATTCCCGCCACTGATATCACTAAGGTGTTGTCCCTGATTCGCCAATAACCAAGCGCCTTGTCCAAAATAATTGATGAGCAGCATGGTTTTAACAAAGAACCATGATACACGGATATTTTTTTTGCCGCAATGTCCCAGGTCGGAGTAGAGTGCTTCCGCTCCCGTGGTACACAGAAAAACTGCGCCTAAAATAAGGAATCCTTCAGGGTGTTCTGACAAAAGTTTATAAGCGTAATATGGATTTATTGCTTTTAATATTTCTGCGTTAATAAGCAGTTGCGACATTCCTAAGGTGCCAAGCATAAGGAACCAAACAAGCATAACCGGTCCAAAACTTTTTCCAATAAATTTTGTCCCAAATTGTTGAACAAAAAATAATATGGTGAGTATAATAAGTACAACAGGTACAATATAATTATCGCCCGGTATAACTCTTCTGAAACCTTCAACGGCAGATGTAACAGAGATAGATGGGGTCATGATGCCATCCGCCAGCAATGCGCTTCCTCCAATGATTGCCGGAAATATGAGCCATTTTACTTTTGATCGTCTTACTAAAGTGTACAAAGAAAATATTCCACCTTCACCTTTGTTATCAGCTCTTAGTGTAAGGATAACATACTTAATGGTAGTTTGTAATGTGAGTGTCCAGAAAATGCAAGAGATACCTCCAAGTACAACTTCAGCAGTAATTGGCAATTCACCTACTACTGCTTTTAATACGTAAAGCGGTGATGTTCCTATATCACCATAAATAATTCCAAGTGTAACAAGGAGACCTGCTGCAGTTACTTTACTATGGCCGTTGGTATGTTTGCCGCTTTGCACAGCTGTGTGTTAAGACAGGATTATAAAATTACTAAATATTATGAATGGCCTAACGGAATTTCGACCAATGTTAGGCATTGATAGTTTAAGGTTGAAACACCTTAAACAAAGGGGCTAAAAAGAAAGATTACCGTATTAGAGCGTGTTTTCAAGTATTTTTACTACCTGATCAGGTTGACATTCCCAACAAAGCGATGCCTGTTATTTAGAACATCTTTCATTACGATCCTCCAAACATACGTGTCCTGTTGTGCTATATCTGTTCCGTTATTGGCTTTGCCATTCCATCCGGCGTTAGGATCATAAGTTTTGAATATAACATCACCCCAGCGATCATAGATAAGGAATTCATAGTATTCACCCTCCATGCCAATTCCTATAGGTTTAAATATGTCATTCACATTATCACCGTTTGGTGTAAACGTATTTGGAACATACATTACAAAATCAGGATTGATCCGTATATTTTTGTACGCAGTGTCTGTACACCCAAATTCATTTGTAACAATAAGTTGTGTTCTATATGTCCCTGTATCAGGAAAAATATAGTTTGGATGTTGAATTGCAGATTGTGCATTTGGCAGATCGTCAAAGGTCCATTGCCAGCTTATTGCTCGGATAGAAAGATCCGTAAAATATACATTTGGTGAAAGGATGGTCGCTGGTTGCGGAGTAGCTTTAAATGCTGCAATAGGATCAGGATGAACAGTAATGTAATTTGCCATTACATTTGTTGCAGAACAGCCTTTTGTATCAGTAACTGTCAGGCTTACCGAGTAAACCCCGGGTGTAGTATAACAATTCATTCCTGTTGGATCTGTTGAAGAATAGGCTCCGTTGCCAAAGCCCCAATTTGCTGTTGCAGTATTTGCAGTATTGTTTATGAACGTAACACAAAGAGGACCACAGCCACTAACAACATCCGAAGTAAAGCTTACATCAGGAATTGGATTTACTGAAACAGTAGTTGCGGCCGATGCTGTGCATCCTTTTGAATCGGTAACGGTTACATTATAATTTGTTGTAGCAATGGGTTGTGTCTGTATCGAAGATGTTACCGCACCATTGTTCCAGCTGTAAGTATATGCCGGTGTTCCCCCAACAACATTTGCATTGATAGTTGCAGTTTGACCCATGCATATTTGAGATGTGCCATTGGTGTTTACAACAAGCTGTGCGGGTTCTGTTATTGTAGCTGCTGCAGTTACAGTACAACCATTATTATCTGTAACTGTGCAAGAGAAAAGTCCTGCGGGAATATTATTGGCAGTTTTATTTGTTTGTCCATTATCCCAAAGATAAGTATAGCCGGCAGTGCCTCCGTTTTGCTGAACAGTTGCTGTGCCATCATTGCCTCCAAAACAAGAAACCGAAGTGACATTAATGTTTGCAGTTAATTGCGATGGTTGTGTAATAGCTACCTGCATTGTATCCTTACATCCATTTGCATCAGTCATTGTACAAGTGTAAACCCCGGCACAAAAATTTATTCCGATTAATCCATTTTGTACAAAAGTTCCGCTCCAGGCATATGTATAAGGGCCATTGGCGTTACCGCTTAATTGCAATGTTGCCGTACCATCGCAGCCGTTATAACAGCTTGTTCCGGTTTTGCTTACAAATTGAAATGTATCTGCTTGTGCTGCAAGTACAGCTACAGAATTTACCAACGAACATCCATTGTTATCAGAAAGTGTTAACGTGTAAACTCCTGCACCTAAATTATTAAGTAGGGCGGTTGCTCCAGAGTTACTCCAGCTGTAAGTATAATTCGTTGTACCTCCTCCTGCGACTGCTGTTGCTGCTCCATCAGATAATAAGCAATGATCCGGAGTGCTTGATAAATTCAATGTTAAAACCGGAGGCTCAGTTAATGTTGTGTTTGCCTGCATTGTACATCCGTTGTTGTCTGTAACAACAACAGTATATGGCCCTGCATTTAAACCGCTGGCAGTGGTTGATGTTTGAGCTGATGGATTCCAGCTATAGTTATATGGTATTATTCCTCCTGCAGCATTTACAGTTATACTTCCTGTATTGTTCCCGTTGCACAGTATATCCGTTTGTGATATAATGTTTGCCGCAAGTACTGGCGGTTCTGTGAGTGTAACAGACTTTGTTGCAGTACATCCATTGTTATCGGTGATTGTTACAGTGTAAACTCCTGCGATAATATTTGTGATAGATTGGGTTGCCTGCGCACCCGGGTTCCATAAATAAGTATACGCACCTGTTCCTCCAATGGCACCTGCTGAAGCTCCGCCGGTTGCATCACCGTAACAACGTATATCGGTTTGAGAAGGAACAAAAGCAAGCAGTGCAGTAGGTTCTGAAATAGACGCAGAAACTGTTGCAGAACAATTGTTAGCGTCAGTTACTGTTAAACTATATAATCCTGTTCCAAGATTACTGATGTTAGGTGTGTTAGGTGAATTGCTCCACGTATATGAATATGCGCCTGCACCACCGGCTGTACTTGTATTTATAAAACCATTGTTGTTCCCAAAACAAGTAACATCATTCTGAGAGGTAATGTTTAAAGTAAGCAAAGGCGGTTGCGTAATATTTGTTGAAGCAGTTGCCGTGCACCCATTAGCATCTGTAATTACCACGCTGTAAGTTGTGGCAATAAGATTGCTGGCAGTTTTACCGGTTTGTCCGGAAGGTGTCCATATATAAGTATACGCTACGGTTCCTCCGATTGCAGAAGCCGTGGCCCCTCCCGATGGATTTCCATTACACATTACATTTGTGAATGTTGGTATGCTTGCTTGTAATAGAGGAGGCTGCGTCACTTGTACTGATACAGTATCTTTTGCACAATTAGCGTCCGTAACTGTTACTGAGTAAATTCCCGGACCTAAATTAAGAGCGGCTTGAGTTAATTGTGTAGGATTAGTTGACCATGAATAGGTCATTGCAGGAACACCGCCAACAGGATTTGCTGTTGCAATACCATTATTAGCTCCATAACAAGTAACCGGAGTTTGTGTTGCAGTTGGCTTTAACAATGGTTTGAAACTTAATACAAATGCATCGTTCGGACCTCCATTGTATGAAGCATCATAGTATGCACCGCCTGCAGGATTTATTCCTAAGCCGCCGCTTGAATATTCCCCAGTTAAAAATATTTTTCCTTTCCAGTCAAGCGCTAATTGCCATGCTGCGTCATTATCTCCCGCGCCGCCATAAAAAGTTCCCCAGGTTTGAACACCATTAGGGTCAAATGAGATTATTCCAATATCACCATATATAGTACCTCCGCCATTGTGCGTACCGTCATAATAATATGATGCTCCTCCATTGAAGGTTGGAAAATTAGTAGAACAGGTTCTGCCCGCAACAAATACATTTCCGCAGGGATCAACGGTAACATCAAGTGCAACTTCACTCCTAGTTCCTCCATAATAAGTTGCCCATGTACACGCTCTGGTGTTATCAAATTTCACAATGAACCAATCTCCAAAACTGTAAAATGGCATTGCTAATGGTCCGGCAAGTGCTGGTTGGTTAAATGCGCCGGCAAGATTTTGTACCGGAAGGTTTGTTGAAGCTGAGCTGCCAACTATATAAACATTTCCATTAGCATCCACATCTATTCCTTCTCCTGCATCCGAACCGTCTCCACCAAAATAAGTAGACCACTGCATACTGTAGTTAGCGCCGCTGAATTCTGTTACATAAGCATCACCGTATAAAAATCCGCTGCCGCCCATGATGTTTTGATAGTAAGCGCCTCCAAGTGGATTTAATCTTGTGAAGTTTGTAGATTTTGCAAATCCTGTAACAAAAATGTTTCCATTGAAAGGAGATACTTTAATATCAAGCCCAACATCAACACCATTTCCGCCTAATAAAGTTCCCCATAGACATGCCCCTGCGGCATTAAATTTTAATACACACGCATCGCCGCCCAAATAAAAATCTGTACAATCTCCTCCACCATATGTGTTGTCATAAAATGCTCCTCCGCCCGGATCAGTAGTAGGAAAGTTGTTACATCCTGCATAACCTGTAATATAAATGTTGTTATTGTTATCTGTTGTAATGCCCATTCCTTTGTCGCCATTTTCACCGCCGTATGCTGTTGCCCATTGACAAACTCCTGCAGCATCAAATTTTAATATCATAACATCGTAGTACGGTGTGGCACCAATATTCGGTGTTTGGTTATAAGCTCCGGGTAAATTTTTAAGCGGGAAGGTTGATGATCTTGTTCCTCCTGTCACATAAACATTGCCCAGGTTATCTGCAGCAATTCCTTCACCTCTGTCGTCTTCATTTCCGCCATAGTAAGTGGACCATTGCATTGCTCCATTGTTATTAAATTTTGTGATAAATGCATCAACCGTTCCGGCGCTTATTACACCCTGGTAGGCGTTTAACATGGGGAAGTTTACAGAAATAACAAACCCTGTGATGTAAACATTTCCCACTTTATCTACTGTAATTGCACGGCCGCCGTCATTGCTGTTTCCACCTAAATAAGTAGACCACCATAGTCTCAATGGAGGGTCAATGGTAAGATCTTCATTCGTATTGTATTGGCCTATGTTAAAAAATGCAATTCCATTATCAAGTACGTATGAAGACGCTACAGGTTTTTTATTTCCGTTTTGGAAAGAATACAACTCACCTTCTACCAGTTCGCCTAAAGAAGTAATGATCTTTAATGAACTATTGTTTTCTCCTAATTCAACATCTCCCTTACCAACATATTGCATTTTAATATTGTCAGGGTTAGCGCCAGGGTGTACAACAAAATCATATTTAACTCCGTGAGTTGCGCTTGAGTGGAATACCCAGTCAATGCCGGGATAAATATTTGGTATGGTTACTTTGCCATAAGTTTTAACGTCAAAAATTCCATTTGGGCAATGACCTAAATAATAATCAACTCTTCCTTCTGAAATAATATTTTCCTTGATCAGGTTCTGAGCGGAGATGTTGGCTCCCTGCAAATTCATATCCACTCTAACCCATTCCATTTTTGATGGAGCATCATTTGCTTGCTCAAGTATTTCTTTTTCTAATTTTGCGGTTTCAGCTTCAGAAGCATCCTTTTCTTCTAAAGGTCTTAAGAACATATAGGTTATCCCGCTTGTGGTAACATACAGGTCAGTGCCATCAATATTTGTTTTAAAAAGTACGTTTGGAACTGGATTTCCGCTCATATCTGCCATCTGACCTTTATTCTCAGTGAAGCCCGCAGTGCTTGCAGTCATTGATTTTTGGCCATCTGCCATCGAAATGGGCGAATTTTTACTAAAATTTTGAGAAAACGTATCTGAATGAAAAAAAACTAAGATAAGGATTAGCGTCGTTGCCTTTTTTGAAAAATCGCTGAAATTGCGAAGATTGGGGATCTTTATCATCAAAATTTTTATAAGTGTTTAATCAATACAATTATTAAATGGGTTCGATGTTAAAAATGAGAAAAAGACGGAAAAAACCTAAACCTTTTTTTTTGCATTATAAGGAATTGACGGGCCATCTTTTAGGGCGGAATAATGCAAAATCCTTTTAGATAAATATTACTATCTTTGCAATCCTTTTTATAACGTTTTTATGTGAAAATGGCCATCTTCTTATACCGAAGAGCTTTAGCGAAAAGGATTAAATTTTTTTACTGATGAATATTACGAAAGAAGACATTAATGAACTGAATGCGGTACTAAAAGTGCAGGTTGGCCCGGATGATTATAAGACCAATTTTAATAATGCCATTAAGGAGTATCAAAAGAAAGCTTCAATGCCAGGTTTTCGCCCAGGTAAGGTTCCCAGCGGACTAATAAAAAAAATGTATGGAAAAGGCCTGTTGGTGGAAGAATTAAATAAGCTGTTATCTAGTACGCTTGAAAAATATATTCAGGAGAATAAACTGGAAATTCTGGGGCATCCACTGCCTAAAGCAAACGAGAAAGTGCCGATGGATTTTGATAACCAGGAGAGTTTCGAGTTTCTATACGAGTTGGGACTTGCACCGCAGTTTAAAGTAGAACTGAACAGCAAGGAAAAATTCTTTGCAGAAAAAATAAAGATCGATGATAAACTCGTTGATCAACAAATCAACGATCTGGGAAAACGTTACGGAAGTATTGTTAACCCTGAAAGTGTTGAAGATAGTGATCTTGTTTTGGGTGATTTTGTAGAGCTGGATAATACGGGGAGTGTTTTGGCGGGAGGAATTTTTAAATCTTCTTCACTCGCGATGGATCGTATTAAGAGCGAAGACATCAAGAAAAAATTTATTGGGCTTAAAAAAGATGATAAGGTTGTTGTGGAAGCAAAAAAACTTTCCGAAAATCTTACGGATCTTTCCGCAATGCTTGGAGTAGACAAACAAAAAGCAGAAACGATCAATTCAAATTTTCAATTCACTGTAAAAAACATTGGCCGTGTAAAAGCTGCGGATGTTAACCAGGAACTTTTTGATAAAGTTTATGGGCCGGGGAAAATAAATAGCGTAGATGAATTCAGGAATAAAATAAAAGAAGAGCTGAGTTCCGCTTTTGCAGGTGATAGCGAAAGAAAATTGAAGAGCACCATCATTGAATTTTTATTGAACAATATAAAACCAACTTTGCCAGACGAGTTTTTGAAAAAATGGCTGGTGAGTGTAAGTGAAAAGCCGGTAACGCTTGAACAAGTGGGCAGTGAGTACGATACCTATTCGCAAAGTTTGAAATGGCAATTGATAGAGAATAAAATATTAAAGGAGAATGATGTTAAAGTAAGTACCGAGGAATTGATTGAATATACAAAACAATTGATCCGCGAACAGTTTGCGCGTTACGGAAAAACAGGTGCTGATGAAAAGGAAATAGAAGCAACGGCTAAACAGGTACTCGAAAACCAGGAGGAGGCGAAAAAAATATACGACCAGGTGTATGATAAACACCTGATGGGGATATTTAAAAAATCATTCTCTATTGCTGATAAAGAAGTATCATACGACGAGTTTTATAAAACAACAAAATAGATTTACCCTTAAAACAAAAAATATGTTTCCAAAAGACGAATTCAGAAAATATGCAACCAAGCATATGGGCATAAATAGCACAACGCTTGACAGTGTAACATCTTCATTAACGCCTTACATCATCGAGGAGCGTCAGTTGAACGTTGCTCAAATGGACGTGTTCTCACGTTTGATGATGGATCGCATTATATTTTTAGGTACAGGCATTAATGACCAGGTAGCAAACGTTATCCAGGCACAATTACTTTTTCTTGAATCTGTTGACTCGAAAAAAGATATCCAGATCTATCTTAATTCTCCGGGCGGCTCTGTTTATGCGGGTCTTGGCATTTATGATACTATGCAATATATTAACTGTGATGTAGCAACAATTTGCACAGGTATGGCAGCATCAATGGGTGCCGTATTAATGTGTGCCGGAGAAAAAGGAAAACGTACTGCGTTACCACATGCACGTGTAATGATTCACCAGCCAATGGGTGGTGCAGAAGGACAAGCTTCTGATATCGAGATCACAGCGCGTGAGATACAAAAATTGAAAAAAGAATTGTACGAAATTATCGCGGTTCACTCCGGACAAACATATGATAAAGTTTGGTCTGATAGCGATCGTGATTATTGGATGATAGCTGAAGAAGCTAAAGCTTACGGTATGATTGATGAAATTTTAGTTAGGAAAAAATAAGCATGGCTGAAAAAGAAAATGTAAAATGTTCGTTTTGTAACCGTGATAAGCAGGATACCAATGTGCTTATTGCGGGTATAAACGGTCATATTTGTGATAGTTGTATTGAACAGGCACAACGCATTGTGGGGGAGGAGTTGCGTGAAAAAGGTTCTCATTCATTACAAACTGCGCTTACATTATTAAAGCCTATCGAAATAAAAAAACACCTTGATGAGTATGTGATAGGGCAGGATGAGGCGAAACGAATTCTTTCAGTCGCAGTTTACAATCATTATAAAAGAGTGTTGAATAAGCCGAATACAAAAAAAGGCGAAGAGATTGAAATAGAAAAATCCAATGTTATTTTAGTTGGTGAAACGGGAACAGGCAAAACATTATTAGCACGCACCATCGCAAAAATGCTGAACGTGCCTTTTTGTATTGCTGATGCTACTGTGCTTACAGAAGCAGGTTATGTGGGTGAAGATGTAGAGAGTGTATTAACAAGATTATTACAGGCGGCAGAATTTGATGTAGCTTCTGCTGAACGCGGAATTGTTTTTATTGATGAGATAGATAAGATCGCGCGTAAGGGGGATAATCCTTCTATCACACGCGATGTATCGGGTGAAGGTGTACAGCAGGGATTACTTAAATTATTGGAAGGCTCTTCAGTAAGTGTTCCTCCGCAAGGTGGAAGAAAACATCCGGAACAAAAATTAATTCAAATCAACACCAGAAACATTTTATTTATCTGCGGCGGTGCGTTTGACGGTATTCAAAAAAATATTGCAAGAAGATTACAGACACAAGCGATTGGTTACACCACTAAGGATGAGAATGTAATTGACAAAGACAATTTGTTACAATATCTTGCTCCGCAGGATCTGAAAGCATTTGGATTAATACCTGAACTGATCGGAAGATTGCCGGTGGTAACGCATTTAAACCCACTGGATAAGGAATCATTGAGGCGTATTTTGGTAGAACCTAAAAACGCATTGATAAAACAATACACAAAACTGTTCGAGATAGACAAAGTAAAACTTGTACTCGAAGATAACGTGTTGGATTTTGTGGTTGATAAAGCCATTGAATTTAAATTGGGCGCAAGAGGTTTGCGTTCTATTTGTGAAGCCATCATGACAGATGCGATGTTCGAAACCCCATCGGATATAAATATAAAAGAGATTAATATTACACTTTCCTACGCGGAAGAAAAATTCAAAAAGGTCGCTGCGAAAAAACTGAAGGTGGCATAGGTGGTATTAGTTTTATCCTAATCCTAACACATCAAATCCTCAAAGACTTCCCAATATCATCATTTTTTAGAAATCTAATTTTTACTATTTATTTTTGAACGCATAATAAAGTATACTATTCTATATAATATATACCTTAATTTTCACTTGTTTGAACGAATAAGAAAAATATGAATTTGGATGAATTAAAAGACTTGTTTCCTGCATATTTGTATCATAAATATAAAGACCATGAATACGAAAATGAAATCAGCAATTGCAGGAACGATCATTTCTTTGATATGCGTTTACTCCTCAGAAAGCCATGCTCAAAGTTGGCAATGGGGACAATTGTATGGTGGTGGAGGACATGACGTCGTTTCTCATTCATTCATAGATGCTGCGGATAATATTTACGTTTCCGGAGAAACACAAGGAGGATTAATATCTCCTGCTTCTTCAAATGCAGCCGGATTTTTTATTTCAAAATTGAGTCCGGGTGGCAGTGTTGCATGGACCAAAGGCCCTGATATGGTTGATACTTCTTCTGGGGGCGGGGTTAAAAATTTTTACATGAGTTCAATGACAAAAAATAATGCAGCAAGCGGAATTTATACTGCAGGAAATTTTGTAGGCTCGGTAACTTTCGGAAATGGAATTCATACTACAACTGCAATCGATAGAGGGGTTTTTGTGAACCGCTACGATATGAATGGAAATTTGTATTGGGCTTCGACATCAATGGTAAGCGTAAGCGTTGATGCATTTATTGGGATCAGCGATGTGCTTTCTTTAAATAATGGTGATTTTGTTATTTGCGGTTATTTCGCCGGTGATACTTTGACCATAGGTAATACACCGCATATTTTTACCGACGGGTTCTATAGGGCATTTGCAGTATTGTGTGATTCCAGCGGTATTGTTAAAAATGAATTAATTTACAGTACACAACCTTCGTTGTTATTTGAGGATGATGAATTCATTAAAATGAAGTCGGATGCTCAAAACAATATTTATTTGCTGGGCAACATTTCTAAGTATACTGCCGCAAACGTTGGGCATCGTGAAATAGCTATAATAAAATGTAATTCATTATTACAACCTACCTATACAAAAACACTAAACCTGGTGAATGATCTAAACTATGGTGCAAGTGATTTTGATGTAGCCACTAATGGAGATTTTTATATATCCGGTTATGGATTTTCTGATAGCCTTTTTTTTGGAACACAAACCTTTGTGAAAAATCTGGCTATAGGAAGTATTCCTTTTTTGGTAAAGTATAATAATGCAGGTGCCGAGCAATGGGTGATCCAGACTGGCTTTAGTATTACTGATATTTTATTAGGTCAACAGCAGGGAATATATATTGCCGGAACAGCGCATGCGTTATCACCCGTAGGAAGTCACACGCCTACCGGTTCTATTTTTTTAGCTAACTATTCTAATTCGGGCACATGCAATTGGGCTGATTTTTCGAACTGGAATATCGCATGTCCTGTATCTCCTACTTGTGTGCTTGAAAGTTCATTGGAAGAAGTTTATTTGACTGGCACCATAAGGGATTCGTTGAGTTTTGGAAATACAATATTTCACAATACTTTTCCTACTCCTGGAAGTTGTCCATTGTCTGATGCTTTTGTAGTAAAGTATGAGCCTGGTTTGGCCGGAATAAATTCAAGTACGTCTAATCAAAGTAGTTTGGTAGTTTATCCAAATCCTAACAATGGACAATTTAATGTAAAGCTTAGTTCAGAGGCTAAAGTGAAATACTTACAGGTAATAAATATTATAGGTGAAGTTGTTTATTCTATTGATGGAAATGTATTGTCAGGTCAAACATCTATTGACGTTTCTTCTCTAAGTTCCGGAACTTATTTTGTAACTATTGTTGCTGATGAAAAATCAAGCACGGAAAAAATGGTGTTACACTAAAAGTGTTTGTATTGCCTGATCTGTATAGATTAAAAAACTTGTCTCCTGGATATTTGTTACTTAAAATGTAAAAACCAATGAATACTAAAATAAAATCAGCAATTGTAGGAACGATTATTTCTTTGATATCTTTTTGCTCCTCAGAAAGTCATTCTCAAAATTGGCAATGGGGGCAATTATACGGAGGCAATGGACAGGAGAGTATAATACCTTTTTTTGTTAATGCTGCAAATGAAGTTTATGTCTCCGGCTCAACAGATGCATGGGGAGGTTTGATCACTCCGAATTTGCCATCTTTAAGATCCGGTCCATTCTTTTCCAAGATCACTTCCGGCGGAAATGTAGTATGGACCAAGGATGCTGACATGACAGGTAATTTTTATATGGGAGGAGTAGCAAAAAGTAAAACAAGTGAAGAGTTTTATATGTCAGGTACTTATAATGGCTCTGTGACTTTTGGAAACAATATTCATACTTCAGCAGCAAATGAAAATGGTGTGTTTGTAAGTAAATACGATGCCAATGCAGATTTATATTGGGCATCAACATCAATACTTACAGTAAGTGGCGGATCGCCTACTCCACTTGTAATGGTAAACAATATGGTAACAATGGACAATGGGAACTTTGTTGTTTGCGGTACCCTTTCTGCGGACACTGCATCGATAGGAGGTACCATATTTACGTTCACTAATAATTGGAATTGGAGGGCTTTTGCGATATTATGCGATTCAACCGGTGCCGTAATAAATAAAATAATTTATCCTGTTCTTCCAGGGATTTTTATGCAGGACGATGAATTCAGAAGTGTACAAACGGATGCACAACAAAATATTTATGTATTAGGACTCACGAATAGTTATCAAAGTATCACTACTGTTCAACGTGATCTTATTGTAATGAAATTTGATTCTACTTTGCAATCTGTTTGGACAAGAACAATGGTCACTTCTGATGATACGTACGGCGGCTTTGGGGGCTCTTTAACTGTTGCTGATAATGGTGAGTTTTATATAGCCGGGAATATTAGGGAAGATAGCGTTGTTTTTTCATCGGGTACTATTCAGCAAAATCCGGGATTCTGGACTGTTTCTTTTGTTTCCAAATATAATAGTTCAGGAACCGAGCAGTGGGCAATACCTGTTGGTGGTTCTATCAGCGGGCTTTTAATATATTCATCACAAGACATTTATATTTCAGGAGTTGCAGACCCAACTTATAATATAGGGAATGCAACACCTACAGGTACTATTTTTCTGGCGAGATATTCTAATTCGGGTAATTTTAATAATGTCGTATTTTCGAGTTTGCATAGCTCTTGCCCTATTTATCCAAGCATCCCCCTTAAAGGAAGCACTGGAGAGATTTATCTTTCTTCTACCATCAGAGATTCACTTACTTTCGGAAATTTAGTTTTTCATAATACCACTCCAACTCCGGGGAGCTGCCCTCTAGCCGATGCTGTTCTTGTAAAATACCAGCCTGATGTTACGGCGGGAATAAATTCATTGAATAGAGAGAATGATCAAAATAATTTCGTGATCTATCCAAATCCCAATAACGGACAATTCAATGTAAACCTTAATAGCAAGATTAATTGTTTACGCATCACCAATATTGTAGGTGAAGTTGTTTATTCTATTGATGGAAATGTATTGTTAGGTCAAAAATCTATTGATGTTTCTTCTCTAAGTTCCGGAACTTATTTTGTAACTATTGTTGCTGATGAAAAATCAAGCACGGAAAAAATGGTGATACACTAAGTATTTAGCATTGCCCGATTTGCCCGGTATGCGGGTTGGTTGGGCAATGCAATTTTTATTATCTACTTTTTCTAGGTATTGTCCTGCAGCAAGCTATTTTATCAGATTGATGTTGCCATACTTGGAAATTTCTTCACCATTATGCAGTGTGGCATAAAGTGAATAGAAAAATACTGCTGTATTTAACTGGCTCGATTTATATTTCCCATCCCAGCTTATAGAAATGTCTTTTGTTTCAAAAACCGTTTCACCCCAACGGTCGAAAATAGTAAATTTTAGTTCTTCCACACAGGTACCAATGAGTGTTAAAAGATCATTCTGCCCATCTTCATTGGGAGAGAAAGCATTAGGTACCAGTATAAATCCGCAAGGGTCTTCTACAGTTATCATAACACAATCGGTGTCATGACAGCCAATATTGTTCGTGGCATAAACACAATACGATGTTGTTATCGTTGGTGTAACAACAATACTTGAAGTCGTTTCTCCATTATTCCATAAGTATGTACCACCGCCGGTGGCTTGCAGTGTTGTGTTCGCCCCTTTGATAATAGTAACATCAGCTCCTGCATTTGTATTAAGGGATAAAAGTGAAACCAGGAACTGAGTGCTATCGCTGCATCCATTAGCAAATACAGTTAACGTGTAATTGGTATTCATTATAGGGTTCACATTAATCGAAATATCCGTTGCCCCATTGTTCCAGCTATATGTTCCTCCGCCTGCCGCACTTAGTATGGCGTTTTCTCCGAAACAAATGAGCGAATCACCGGTTATAATTGCTTGTGGCACGGCAAAAATATTTATGTTAATATGAGTTGTGTCTGTACATCCGTTTGCATCGGTAACTGTAATTGTATAAATAGTGTTGTTGGTAGAATTAAAGATCACGGAGCTTCCTGTTGAACTGCTTATTCCGGCGGATGGTGACCATTGAAAGTTATATTGTTGCGTTCCTCCGGTGGCTCCGGCTGAAAGTGAAAGATTATTTCCGCTGCAAACACTTGTGGAAAAAGTTGTTGCACTGAGGATGTTTGGTTGACTGATAATAACAGTTGCGGTATTTACACAGTTTATGGAATCGCTTATTACTACTGCATAAGTTCCGGCTTGTAAGCCCGAAAGGGATTGATTTGTATTGCCAGAGGGTAGCCACAAATAATTAAAAGGGGAGATGCCTCCAATACTTGCCGGTGCCGTAGCAACTCCATTGCTGTCGCCGAAGCACAATAAATGCTGCAAGGTCGAAGGTGCTAAAGAAAATGTTTGCAGATTAACCTGGTGATAAATTGTGTCTGAGCTGCAGGAGTAATTAAGAATAAGGGAAACAGAGTATGTTCCTGCCGAGGAAAAAATATGGGTTGTATTAGATGAGGTAGATGTATTGGAAGCTCCCGAAGAAGCATCGCCGAAGTTCCAAAGAAATGAATTTACAGGATAAGGATTCAAACAGTTAGTGTCTGAAATATTAAAGGAGTCAGTTAAACAGGAAAGTGAAAAAGAATTAATTGATGTAACAGGGTCAAAAAGGCTGGTGACAAAATTTGGCAGGCCTATTGCAGCTGATCTTCCACCCAATGGAATTGCGCCTTCCACATAGTTGCAGCTTACACCGGAGGCGTTAGGGAAGTTAATGACACAAAGTGAGTCCGCAGATGGGCTCACATATATTTTTTTGTCCGGTCCTAATTGTAAGGCACCTAAAAAATAGATAGTGGTAGAATCAATTATTATTCTTGAATTGTTTATGGCGGCTGCTGAGCCCGCACAAAGATCGAATTGAAGTAAACGGCCCGGTAAAATGGTTGTTCCATAAAGTTTTGTACCATCCGGAGAAAATTCTACTCCGTATGCACCATAAGTTGAAGCGACGGAAGCTAATGGAACAACATTTGAAACTACACCGGTGGAATTATTAAAGTCAAACAATTCAAAAATATTCATTCCGTGGCAGGCGGCCAGCGCTAATCTGCTTCCGTCAGGAGATGCTTTTAAATATCCATTGGTGTTCCAGCCAGGACCTGTATGTACTGCACCAACGCTACTTAAAACAGGAACGGGATTTATTCCTGTTGATGTAAATAAAAATGTACGAAAAGTATTGGAGTTCCAGTCGTGAGTAATGATCCAGATATCTTTTTTATTACAGTGTCTTACAGCTGTTAATTTTTCGGTTGAAGGTGTTGTCAATAAAACATTTTTTGTGGCGGTAACATCTCCGAGGCCCGAAGCTAAATTCATATCAACTTCCGAATATGTTATCCCATCCGGTCCAGCTTCATCATCTACCGCGAACACATAATAAAGATTTGTACTGCCTGGCTTTTGTACGATGACACCAGATTGTGTGGCATCCCAGTTTCCTAAAAGGCCGGTCCCGTTTGGCATTGTAATATGATTT
The DNA here is from genome assembly GCA_964593555.1 of uncultured Bacteroidia bacterium. Lineage (GTDB taxonomy): Bacteria > Bacteroidota > Bacteroidia > JAFLBG01 > JAFLBG01 > CAZQIC01. The sequence continues at coordinate 71,561 of CAZQIC010000005.1, forward strand.
CTGTTCCATATGTCGATCCCATCAGAATAAAACAATAAATTTCCACTGTTGTCAGCAATACTAGCAGAGCCTTCGAAACTATTTAGTTGTCCGTTGGTTAGGGCAACCGGAGTCCCTGAATTAAAATCCAAGCCTGCATTAACGCCAAAATACCAGATGTTGGTAGTGTTTTGAGCATATGATAAAACTGACAGTGTGAAGAAAAATAGCAAAACACACGAGCGATTATTCATTAAAATAAGCGATGGGTATACATAAATATACAAATAATGTCTCTTTATTGCAATTGAGAAAGGAAGCGACGACATGATTGAAACAGGTCATAAAAAGTTTGTAGTATTTACTGAGCGAGGCCTATCTTAATTTTTTTATTTTTTATCTTTTCATTTTGAATATTGGCTAAAACCTTTTCGATCTTATCGCTTTTTATGGCTGCATAGGAGGAATGATCCAGCACTTCTATTTTCCCGAGTTCTCCATTTTGAAGTTTTCCTTTATGCATTAACATTCCTACAATATCCATTTTGTTGATCTTGTCTTTTTTTCCGGCAGCGATGTATAATGTTTTCCAGGAAGAGGGTTTGCGAATTACCAATTTATCCGGCAGTGATTCATTTTCAGGAGTCGTTTCCAAGAAAGGTGGCAGATGATCTTTTTCATCCAACAATAAATAAGCTGTGCCACCTGCATTCATTCTTGCTGTCCTCCCATTCCGGTGAATCAAAATATCCTTGGTGTTTGGTAATTGATAATGAATTACAAATTCGATCTCGGGGATATCCAGGCCCCGTGAGGCGAGGTCGGTTGTTATCAGTAAATTAATACTTCCATTTCTTAATTTGATCAGCGTTTTTTCACGGTCGATTTGTTCTAAACCTCCATGATAAAATCCGTGATGTATTTTATGTATGGTTAACTGTTCGCTTATCCGGTCAACAGCATCGCGATGGTTGCAAAAAACGATCGTTGAGCTTTCTCCAAATTTTCCGATTAACAGCATCAATGCTTCCAGCTTGTCATCACCAGATACCCGTACAGATTTAATCTGTAATGCCGACTTTAATTCTTTGTGTTCAGTAGTAAAGTTGAGTTCCGCTTTGTTTTTTATTCCTGTGAATTCAGGTATTCCTTTTAAGGGTGTTGCTGATGTAAGTACTCTTTTGTCAAGATTTTTTAATTGGTAAATAATAAAAGACATCTCATTTTGAAAACCTGCTTCCAGTGATTTATCAAACTCATCCAATATTAAAGTGTGAACTTCCCTGATGTTAATATTTTTTCGGCGAATATGATGTTCGATGCGGCCCGGAGTTCCAACTAGGACAGCAGGTGGATGTTGAAAATTATTTTCTTCAATTTTAACAGAGTGTCCTCCATAACAACAATTGATCTTAAAGCCGGAACCCATTTTTTTAAAAACCTGTTCTATCTGTTGCGCCAGTTCACGTGTGGGGACTATAATTAGAACCTGTATCTCGGGTTTACTATTGTTTAATAATTGTAATGTCGGTAGAAGAAATGCCAGTGTTTTTCCGGAACCTGTTGGCGAAATAAGAACAATATCATTGGGTTTCTGAAACGCGTCTGATACGGCTTGCTGCATTTCATTCAGTGAGGTAATATTGAAATGAGAAAGTATAGTAGAGTAATTCATAACAATTTGTTTCTGTACTTATGGAATGCCATCTTGCGAAAGTACTACAATTTTTTTCGGGGCCCATTTCTTATTGCGCTTTAATAAACAGTGTATAAATAAAAATTCCGAACTCCCGGTGTTAGGAATTCGGAATAAGCAGATGTGGCGTTATCAAAATAGGAATGATATTCCTGCATAACCTCCATATGCTTTCCTGGATGCGCGAACGATCACGTTGAACGTATCGCCGGAGCTTTTATCGTCTATGTCAACCAGACCGTAAAAGCCTCTGAATCCAAGATCTAACCTGATACTATGACTTGGGTTTAGCATTGTCTCTAATCCTGCACCATATGCAAAACCAAAGTCATTTTGTTTTACCGCTACTACGGCTCGCAAAGTATCTGTCTCGCGGCTGCCGTTAACGCTTGTACTGGAACCTACATTTATTCCGAACTGTGGTCCGGCAACTAAATTAAGGTTTACCATTCGCGATTTATCGGTATTCAGCGAAAGTAATATCGGTATGTTGATATAATCAACATGCACGATCCGCTCCAGGCTTTGGTCTTTATATTTCTGGGATATTTTATTGTAATTAACCTCTCCCTGTACACCTACATTTTTAGAGAGATTTAATCCCAGCATAGCACCGTAACCGATGCTCATCGTCGCCTTACCCTGCACTACATCCCCATCATAGGTTTGTACCGATAGCGAAGAGAACGTAGGTAAAAGACGCGCACCAAGCTCTACATAACGCAGTGGCGGGGATTCCTTACCACGATCTTCATACTGGTTCTGAGATGCAGGCGGGGTTTCCCTGATTATTACTGTTGTATCCTGTGCGTTCAGTAATCCTGTAGCCAATAGGGAAGTAGTAAGTATTACTACCGCTCCCATTCTGTTTTTCGTTTTCATGATTTCAAGTTTTAATTGTTTTTATAATATAAAGAAACAACTTGTTTGAAGGCTTGCGGAGCTATATTCGTTTGTGACTTCTTTTCAGTAGATAAGAACTAAAAATTGTTGTGTGATAAAGCCGGAAAAATAAAAAAGGCTGCAAATAATTTGCAGCCTCGAGGGGATATAAAAATATTTAAATGAAATCCTTTTGGAACTCCTATTCCGAAATCGTGATCTTTCGTGTTTTGTCTGTTAACGTTGGAGTTTCTATTCTGCAGAAATAAACGCCCTTGCTTAGCGATGAAAGATCGGCCTTCAGCGAATTGGAATTTTTAAGATGAATTTCTTTCACCGCTTCACTAATCATAGTTCTCATAGGGAGATCAAATCGAAATTGCCTCTTATCAAAGGTCTGAAAATAGCGAAAAAATGATGATTGTTGAGTGTGTTGAGGATTATTCTTCTATCTCTATCAGAGATTCTTCCAGCAGTTCTTTCTTGTCGATCCATTTGCTAATTGAAAGTAACAGCGACGGCAGCAGTAATAAGTTTGTACACAGCGCCATAATAAGTGTTAAGGAGATTAATATTCCCAATGCCACCGTGCCGCCAAAACTTGACAATGCAAATATTCCAAACCCACAGAATAAAATAATAGCAGTATAAACCATGCTCAACCCGGTTTCTTTTATGGTAATTGAAATTGCTTCTGCCCTGGATATTTTTTTCTTTTTGAGTTCCTGCCTGTACCGTGTAAGAAAATATATTGTGCCATCGGACGAGATACCGAACGCAATACTAAAAATTAAAATAGTTGAAGGTTTAAAATTAATGCCCGCGAAACCCATTATGCCCGCTGTAATAACCAGCGGTATAAGGCAGGGAAGTTTTGATAATAAAATAATTCGCAATGAACGAAAAAGAGCAAGGCCTACCAGCGTAATTAAAATAATTTCTATTAATAAGCTTTCCAAAAGATTATGCAACAGGTAATCATTCCCTTTGAGGAACATTAAGCTGTGTCCGGTTAAATTCACCGTGTAATTTTCTTTCTCAAATATTGAATCTACTCTTGGACGGATAACACTTAATAATTCTTTTATTCTCTGGGAGCCTACATCCGCCATTTGAATACTAACGCGAGTGTACTGGTTGCTGCTATCTATAAATGTTTGTAACCTATTTTCGCGGCCCTTCAAAGTTGATGTGTAGTCTTTTAATTTTTGCAATTCGGTAGGAGGAGGGAGTATATAATATTTAGGATTACCTTTTTTGTAACCCTGGTAAGCAAATTTTATTGCCTCAACAACCGATAGTGGTTTTGAAAATTCAGGATAATCTGAAAATATTTTTTGTAATCTTTTTATTTTATAAAGCGTTGCTCCGTTCTCTGCAAAAACTCCATTCGGTTTTTTAGTATCAATAAAAACTTCGAATGGCAATACTCCGTTAAAATTCTCCTCGAAAAATCTAAGGTCGCTGTATATAGGATCTTTCTTTGGAAGATCATCCACCACAAAACCAATTACGTTTATTTTGTTCATTCCATAAAAGGAAACCAGGGTGATCGCTGTAATTACAATATATATGGCTTTACGGTGATGATGAACAAGATTATCCACAACATCGAGCAGCTTGTTCATTCTTTTCGCATCTAAATGCTTGGTATGTTTAAATGAAGGCGCGGGTAAAAAGCTAAGTGTGATCGGAATAAGGATCAATGTAATAACATAAGTTGTCATTGTATTAATAGCGGACACGATTCCAAAATCTACCAGCAGCGAACTATTCGTAAAATATAAAACTCCAAACCCGATTGCGGTTGTTACATTGGCAAGGAAGAGGGTCACGCCAATGGTTTCTATTGTCCTTGTTAATGCTTTTATTTTGTTTCCATGCGCCGCATATTCGCTATGGTATTTGTTAACCAGGAAAATACAATTGGGTATGCCAATTACCATGATCAATGGAGGAATAAGTCCGGAGAGAATGGTAATCTTGTAACCAAGCAATTCTATTGTGCCAAGTGACCATATAACGCCAATGGCAACAATTACAATGGAAAAGAAAACGGATGAAAATGAACGAAAAAATACCCAAAGGATAATTGCCGTAATGATAATGGCAAGGAAGAGAAAAAATTTCATTTCCCCGGAAACTTTTGCCATATACTCAGTACGTATATAAGGCATGCCGGAATAATGAAGTTTAATATTGTGTTTCTTTTCAAAAAGTTCGGCCTGAGTTTTAATTTCCTTTACGATTTCTAGTCTATGTTCCGAGTTCAGATCTTTTTTGCTAAAAGTAATCGCCATTATTGTAGCACCTGTTTCGCGGTTGTAAATAAGTCCTTCGTAAAAGGGTAGTGATTCTATCAGTTTTTTTATACTGTCTGTTTCTTCTTGATTTTTTAACGGACCGTTGAGGAGAGGAGAAAATTCAAATTTCTCAAGGCTGTCATTTACAACAATATTGTAGGTATTGCCTATAGACATTACTTCTTTGATCCCGTTTAATTTATTAACAGTGGCTCCGAGAGTATACCAATCGTTAAATTTTTCCAGCTTAAAAAGATCTTTGTCCTGCAATCCAATTACCATTACACTTCCATCTTCACCAAACAATTTTTTAAAATTGTCGTAATCGATGTATGTGGAATCATCATTCGGCAGAACTTTCGCAAATTCATATGATAACTGGGTTTTGCTCGCCTCATATCCCATGAAGCAGGTAAGCAGCCCGATAATAACAATGAATGTTATGCGGTTACGTAAAAATTTATTTGCTAAAAATTTCCACATATTAATGTAATGGCCTCTTCTTTATCATTCCGCCCTTGGTATCTTTTACCGTGTTCATTATTGTAAATGCGTTGGGATCAATTTTGTCGACTTCTGTTCTCAATTTTGCAATTTCAAGCCTGGTCATAACAGTATAAATAATATCCATGTCGTTTAAATTTTCACCCCGCTTACCATAGCCTCTTTTTCCTTTATAGACGGTTACTCCACGTCTTAGATTTTCTATTATCATTAACCGTATTTCTTCGCTGTGAGATGAAATAATTGTCACACCAATATATTCTTCAACACCCTCAATAACAAAATCGACGGTTTTTGAGGCTGCAAGATAAGTAAGTATGGAGTAAAGGGCTGTTTCAATTGAAAGCAAATAGGCTGCAATAGAAAATATACCAACATTAAATATAAGTATGAAGTCTCCGATGGTGAGCCCCGCGCGCCTGCTTAACGATATTGCCAATACTTCAGTACCATCAAGTACGCCACCACCCCTTACTGTAAAACCAATTCCAGCACCAAGAAAAAATCCACCGAATACTGCAACCAATAGTTTATCAGTGGTAATAATTGGATAATTAATAAAAGTAATAGCTAATGCCAGGCAAATAATAGCTACAACACTTTTTATGGCAAAGGAAGTTCCAAGCTGCCTGTAGGCAAGGAACATAAAGGGTATATTAATAATTACAATAAGGATGGGTAAGGAATAGTTGGTTTTTTCTGCAACTAATAATGATATGCCTGTTACACCACCATCAATAAACGAATTGGGTAAAAGAAAACTCTCCAAGCCAAACCCCGCAGAGATAATGCCTAATAGTATAAGAAAACAATCTTTTACAAAGTGAGTGGCGGATACTTTCCGTTTATATGCTTCTTTTGAACGAATGTAGTTGCTACCTGGACTCACAAGTATATTCTTATCTTTCTGTTAGAGGATAGGATCCGATTTTATATCCACTAAAATACTAAATAAAATGATGTAGACTTGCGATGAATTGAGTTTTACAGTTTGTTTTTATAAGCACATCATTCGTATATTTATTCACGAAATAAGATCTATAAAGTGCTTTATCATATACTTAAGCCATTCGTGTTTTGTTTTCAGCGAATATATTATCGCATAGAAAACCAGAATATGAGTTCTATCAACGGAAAAAAGCCCCGGATACTTTCACCAAATCATGTGAATGCTTTTATCGATCCTATTATTATTGCTTCTCAGCTTAAGCAGAATATCCATTTCTTTGCGCGTTCCGATGCTTTTAAATCTCCTTTTTCCAGGTGGGTTTTTAAACAAATTAAAATTGATCCCATGTACAGGATACAAGAAGGATTCAGCAATCTGAAAAATAACAATAAAACATTTGAGATATGCAAGACTCTCCTGAGCAATGATAAAACCATTATTATGTTCCCTGAGGGGATATGCATATTGGAATTCAGGCTGCGTAAATTAAAAAAGGGATTGGCTCGTATTTTTTTTGATACTGAAGAAGCTTTTGATTTTAAAAAAGATGTTTATGTTGTTCCTGTTGGTTTAAACTATTCCGAGGCGGATAAGTTTGGAAGCAAGCTGTTCATTAACGTGGGTAAGCCAATGGATGCGGTGGATTATAAAGAGCAATTTAAGACGGATAAGGTAAAGGCGATCAATGAATTTACAAAGGAGTTGGAAAGAAGAATGCAGGAGTTGCTAGTTGTGGTGAATAACAAGGAATACGACGGTTTATACAAATCATTGGTTAAAATATATGTTGATGAAAAAATATATGGGTCAAAAGATAGATCCTTAAAAAAGGAACACGAACTCAATTGTAAGGTTGCGGATGCGTTAAACAAACACGATGGTTCTGATTTTTTGAATTCGCTAAATGAAAAAGTAAAAATTTATTTTTCCGAATTGGGAAGGGCAGAATTAGACGATACGGTTTTGTATAAAGAGCAAATAGAGAAGCAAAGCGCGGTGAATATTTTTGGCCGGACATTTTTACTAATTATTGGTTTTCCTGTTTTTCTTTTTGGGATAATTACCAATTACCCCCCATATTTTATTGCAAAACGTATTGCGAATAAGATTGTAAAGAACATTGAATTCTATGCATCTATTTATTTCAGCCTGTCAATGCTGTTATCCTTATTGAGTTATGCCATTCAATTGCTGGCCATCGCTCTTGTATTCAGAAGCTGGCCCTTATTAGGAATTTATATTGTTGCTGCTGTCGTATCCGGACTAATAAGTATAAAATATTTTAAATTGTTTGAAAAAATAAAAATGTTTCAACGGCTGCTTTCACTTACAAAGAAAAATCCGGAAGTGGTGGAAGACTTATTGATTAAAAGAATGGAGATTGTGGAGATGGTGGAGGGGTTGATGAAAACTGAAACTAGCTAATGATACTTTACCTTGTTTATTGGGGGATTCTGCTTATTATTTTTTCGTTTATTATTTATAAGCCATTAAATAAGTCAAGAATACGAAAGGGAAAAAAAACACTTAATTTTTGGGTATTTACTTATGGTACTTTAATACTATTATTGATAGTAGAGATTATTTATAAAGTAATACAGCTTAGTTAAATAGTCCTTTATTCTTAATGCCATTGTCTTAATCATAAAAATTGAAAGTTATAGTTTTTTAAAGAGTTCTCAGTATCCGAGTGTTTTTAATAATATGTAGATGTCTCCGTGTTTATCTGTGTAATCTGTGGTGACATTGTTTTTACCACGGATAGCACAGATTTTCACAGATCCTTAAAATACAGTTTAATAACAATCGCTTGAATCTATTGGGGCTGAAAGAATAAGATAAAATAACTAATCCTTCACTCTCCCCAATGCCATTGTTTTGATCATAAAATTCGGCAGGGGTTTTTCTTGGTCTCTTTTTTTAAGATTTAAATACCAGCCTAATTTTTTCAGAATGGGAACTTTATGTGTTTCCACAAATTCTATCCAGTAGCCATCAGGATCTTCTATATAACTAAAATGTCCTGCGGCTTCGCCCATGTCAAAACTATTCGCACTATCAACAGTAAAGGGATGTCCGAATGCTTCACATTCTTTTTTTACAGCCGCCATACTTGTTACATCAAAACACAAATGAATAAATCCCCTGTCGCCCCAGAAACGGTTCTCAAATATTTTTCTTCCCTTGTGTTCAAATGTTTGTATCAGTTCCATTTGTGAAGGACCCAATAATTTGCTGAATGCTCCTTTGTTTATTCTGCTGCTTTTTAATAAAACTCTTCGCACTTTTCCATTGCCGCCTGGTAAGCATGCAAGGTCCTCAAATGTTCCTTCTTTATCATACACGACTTCATCATAACCTAATAGTTGCGAATAGAATTTTTTCGATCTCTCTATATCACTGACTCCGATCATGCATCCTGCTGGTCCGCCGGTTAATTGTTTACCATTGCCAAACCATTCTTTCCCTTCTACTACTTCAAATAAATTTCTATACAGGTCTTCAAGGAAAAAATGTTTTTGTCCATGTGGTGTTGTGGAAATTCCACCCAATATTTTTGCATCTTTTGATTTTAAAAAATTGAAAGAGCCCTGCACATCGCTCGATTTTATTCTCGTGCAATAAACACCAAGGTCGCCCAGTTGCAATGAAAAATTTGCAGGCTGCGGTGTACGGCTGGTATACTGCCATATTTCAAACCCTCCCCCACCTTTCATATTAATAGCTAAAATAGCGTGGCGCTTTTGTGGTTTGCCTCCAGTGTAGGGTAACATTAAATTAGCTTCGGCCGCTTCTTCAAATACCGGAATGTCCATTCCGAAATGCTGCCTGTACCATTTAAATGCTTCGTGCACATTGGGTACTCCAATTCCAATTTGTTGTATTCCTGCAATACAGTTAATCATAAGTATTGATATTTGATGATTTACAATCTATAAAAATTTGCCACAAAGACACTAAGCCACAAAGGGGCTCTAAGAAAATCAATTCATAAAATAATCCGCTTTATTCCGTCTTTAATTAATGGGACATTAAAATTAATAAGGTATCCAAGTCGTTTACCTGTTAATTTTAAGTGACTTAGAATTTGTGCTTCCCAAACAGGATTGACAGTTTCCAATGCTTTTAGCTCGCAAATTACCAAATCATTTACCATTACATCAAGCCGTAATCCCTCGGCGAATACTATTCCATCAAAAACAATTGGTATATCTACCTGCCGCTTTATGCTGCAACCTTCTTTTGCAAGCACATGACAAAAACAAACTTCATACACTTTTTCCAATAGCCCGGGCCCAAGTGCTTTGTGAACAACATAAGCGGCATTGACTATGCGCTTGCCAGTAATTTCTTCTTCAATAGTTAGGGGTAAAAAATCTCCTTTGTGCATCTTTGAGTCCTAGTGTCTTGGTGGCGATTTTAACCCTTCAAATAAATATTATATTGTTTTTATTTACCAAACAAGTCTTATTCGGGTTGTTGTTTACGAATTTGTTTTGAAAAATAATTTGGAAAAAATCTTTTTATGATCAATGCCATTTTCCCTCTTGATCCGCCAATATAAATTTCTTCTTTATTGTTTTTAATGGCATCAATTATTTCTTTGGCGCATTGTTCCGCGCTCACACCATTTTCATGGCTCTTGTCCATAACATCATGTTTGCTGCCATCCGCTTTTATGGCATTATACGACATGTTGGTTTTTACTTTTTCCGGGCACACCAACAGCACTTTAATATTATCGTTGTATAATTCCATGCGCACCGATTCGAAAAAGCCATGCAATGCGTGCTTAGATGCGCTGTATGCGCTGCGTAAATAAAATCCGAATTTACCGGCAATACTGCTGATCACAATTATATGTCCCTGCTTTTGTTTTATCATCACAGGCATCACACATTTTGTAAGGGCTATGGTGCCAAAAAAATTGGTCTCCATTATTTTCCTGTCAATATCCAATGGAGTGTCTTTTGCGTAAGAGCGCTGACTGATCCCGCCGTTATTAATGAGCAGGTCTATTCGTCCGAATTTTTTTTTTGCGGTCTCTGCAAATGCAGAATAGTTATTGCTTTGGGATAGATCAAATGCAATGATTAAAGAATTATTGTCAGTGAGTTTCGCTTTCTGCTGTATCCTTTTTAATTCATCTTCTCTCCGGGCAGACAATATAACATTGGCTCCTTCGTTAGCAAAGGAGTGTACAAGCGCTTCTCCGATACCCGAAGATGCGCCGGTGATCCAAACCGTTTTTCCTTTGAATGTTGACAATAGAAAATTTGTTTAAGCAAAAATAGAATAAAAAATTAGTCTAAATTCGTATTTATGAAACGGCACATCATTTTTTGCTTTATAACGGTATTTATAGCCTGCAATTCAAAAGAGCGGGAAGCTGCTGTCCCTGCAAATGTGCTGCCCCGGGAAAAGATGATAGAAATAATGGTAGAAGTGAACATCACTGAAGCTGCATTGAACCTGAACTATCTTAACGACAGCAAAGTAAGAGATACCAAAGAATATGAGGATGTCTTTAAAAGAAAAAAAGTCAGCAAAGAACAGTACGATGAGAGTTTAAAATATTATACCGAGCATCCTGACGACCTGATACAAATGTATGATGAAGTATTAAATGAATTAAGCAGGATGCAGGCCAAGGTAGCGGGGCCCGTAAGGGATACCGTGGCTATGCCGAGTATTCCCGACAAGCCTTCCCGATCGATTCTTTCACGCTTAAAAAAGAAAAGTTAAGCGCCCCTTTGACCTTATTGTTGGAGAAATTTCTTTTGCTGTGGGCGGCTCTTGCTACATATTTAGTCAGTAAAGGCGGTGTTCCGGTAAGCGTAGAAATAATTTTAGCTAATCTCCAGATAATTCCAGTAATCAGCTGTCCGCAATATATGTTTGGGGGATTATGTCCGAATTGTTGATTCGCGATAGAGTAAAAATCTTTAAAGGTCATGTTCTCAGAAGAAACAATAAATCTTTCGTTCTTTATGTCACTTTTCATAAGTGATACCATAACCTTTGCCACATCGGTTGCGCTTACAAATCCGGTTTGCCCATTGGTGTAAAACCTTCTTCCTGTTTTTGCCCGGTTTAACAAGGAACTGCTGCCGGTTTTAAGAACACTTGCACCTAATATTACAGATGGATTCACTACGATCACATCTAATCCTTCTTCTATCCCTCTCCAGGCTTCTCTTTCACTTCCGTATTTACTAATAGAATAACCGGAATTATTTGGTGATGATTTCCAGAAAACATCTTCAGTAATAATTTGTCCGGAAATACTATTGTTCAATGCTGTAATGGAACTTACATGACAAAGTTTTTCAACCTTCGCATCGAGGCAGGCATTAACAATATTTGCGGTGCCTTCGACATTTATTTTAAGCATTTGCGCTTCATCTTTTGGATCAAAAGAAACCACATTGGCGCAATGATAAACATGTGAAATATTTTTAAGCCCCTCTACAATAGAATGAACATCATTAACATCTCCTTCAACCCATTCAATATTGTTTAGAAGAGGAGTGGAGTTATATATTGTAAAAACGTGTTCGACTTGTTTTAACGAACTATTCTTTCGTTTTAATGCACGTACTTTTTCTCCCCTGACTGTAAGCTCAAGTAATAGATGAGAACCCAATAATCCCGTTGCCCCTGTAACTAAATTCAAAATTCGGATTTATTTATTTCCCGCCCGTACCGAATGGTACGTTCGGGCGAGCAAATTTAACTCGAATTTTTCATCCCGACTGAAAAATTCGACAGATGAAAAATTGGGGTTTAGCAGTAAAAAAGATAGCTTAGCATAATAATTTAATGGTATAGTAATGAAGGTAAATTTCATTGAGGAATTAAAGTGGAGGGGCATGTTGCAGGATATTATGCCTGGAACTGAAGAACTGCTTAATAAAGAAGTGGTGAAAGGTTATATAGGTTTTGATCCTACTGCCGATTCTTTGGGGATTGGAAATATGGCCCAGATTATGACCCTGACACATTTTCAGCGTGCAGGCCATAAACCTATTGCACTTATTGGAGGAGCCACAGGTATGGTGGGCGATCCTTCGGGAAGAAGTGATGAAAGAAATTTATTGAATGAAGATATATTACAACACAATTTAGCTTGTCAGAAAAAACAATTGGAAAAATTTCTTGATTTTAATTGTGGAGCTATTTCAGCAGAGATTGTAAATAATTATGATTGGTTCAAGAATTTTTCTTTTCTTGATTTTATAAGGGACGCCGGTAAGCATATCACAGTTAATTATATGTTGGCTAAGGATTCGGTACAGAAGCGTTTGGAAACAGGAATGTCGTTCACTGAGTTTACGTACCAGCTTATACAAGGGTATGATTTTTATCACCTCTGGAAAAATAACAATGTTAAATTGCAGATGGGTGGTTCGGATCAATGGGGAAATATTGTAACCGGCTCAGAATTTATCAGAAGAAAAGATGGAGGAGAAGCCTTTGCATTAACAACACCTTTGATCAAGAAAGCAGATGGAACAAAATTTGGAAAAACTGCAAGTGGAAATGTTTGGCTTGATCCAAAGAAAACATCACCATATAAATTTTACCAGTTTTGGTTAAATGCATCAGATGAGGATGTGAAGAATTATATTCGTGTTTTTACTGTAATGAGCAAGGAAGAGATTGAGTCATTAGAGGTAGAACATGCAAAAGCACCACACGATAGATTGTTGCAAAAAACGCTGGCAAAAGATATAACTATTCGGGTACACTCTGAACAGGATTACCAGGGTGCGGTTGAAGCTTCTGAAATATTATTCGGAAAAGGAACATCGGAAAGTTTAACTAAACTTTCGGAAGAAGATTTTTTATCTGTATTTGAAGGCGTTCCTCAATTTAATATTTCATCCAGCGAATTACAACAAGGGGTAAATGTGATTGAATTACTTGCAGAAAAAACTCAGGTATTTCCCTCTAAAGGAGAAGCAAAAAAAATGATACAAGGCGGCGGGGTGTCTATTAATAAAATAAAGGTCGAAGATACTGCAGCAACAATAACCAATAAGAACCTGATCAATAATAAATACTTATTGGCGCAGAAGGGGAAAAAGAATTATTACTTGTTGAAAATGGTTTAATTACTATCCCATATCTATTCAACGATTATTTTCTTCATTAAAAAATTGTCCGCAACCTTTAATTCTACAATATATAATCCTGCATTTAGGTCGGATAGATCTGCGGTATTGTTATAAATATTTTTAATAATTCTTTTGCCAGTCACATCATATAATATACAGGTTGATAATTCATTTCTTTCGTTGGGGAGATGCAGCATTTTTTCATAGACAAAAATTTCAGGAACTGTAATCATAGATTTACTTAACCCACTTGGCCCTGTGCCTGTAATGATGTATTTATTGGGAGTTGATTCATAGGCGTAGTCCTTTATTGTTAGTGTGTTTAAATAATCATGAGGACCGGAAATTGGAGGTGCTGTTATAAAGTCAAGTCTTATCCAACCATAGTATGCATTTGTTCCAATGACTAACTTTAAACCTAAATACTGGTTGAGAACCGAGGGCGAAAATACACCATAGTTTCCATGGTCGTCCCATAAATAAGCATGCGTGGAACTTCCATTTGCGGTTTTCCATTGGCTTATCGGTTTAACCGTATCTCCTGCTGCATAAGAATGTGGATTAAAAATGTTGGACCCAACTGAAGACTGGTTGCTAAAGCTGTTTTGATTGTATGTTTCAATCTTTAGTTGACTGTATCTATATAAAATTTTAAAATCCTTAGTGCCGTCATTATTTAAATCAATCTCATGAAATTTTAGTGTTCCGCTAGCGCAGTTAAATATACTATCGGGCATTATATCTGTATAAATTACCTGAGCATTACTTGTGTTGGTCCAAACAAATGCTGATGTAAGTGCAATCTGCAAAAGTGATCGGGTTAATAAATAAGACATTTTTATGATCATGCGTTAAGTTATTTAGTAGTAAAATACACCGATAATTCTAGAATAGCTATATATAAACCAACTTATTATTGGAGGTCAGACTTTAACCTTCATTATGTAATTTATTGGTGCAAAGAGATATTAAAGATTTTGAAACAGCCAGAAATTTTTTCAGCCCCGAACCACTTACATGATCCTTTTTTAATGAAGGATATGGATAGGGCAATTGCCCGAATTGAAAAGGTATTGAGTGGCGGAGAAAAAATTCTTGTTTATGGTGATTATGATGTAGATGGGATAACTGCGGTAAAAACTTAGGTATTCCCCTCTAAAGGAGAAGCAAAAAAAATGATACAGGGTGGTGGGGTCTTGATAATAAAATAAAAGTTGAGGATACATCTGTAATGATCACGAATAAAAATCTGATCAACGATAAATATATCCTGGCTCAAAAAGGGAAGAAAAATTATTACTTGTTAACCGTTTCTTGATACGGAGAGGTTCTGTCATTTGATCAAGGAAATATTTCCTTTCATGTGAATGCCTTCTCCGTTTAGTAATATTGCAGTGAAAGAATAAACCAGCACAGAGCTGTTTAGTTGATTTCCTTTGAAATAGCCATTCCAACAAAATTCCGGATTGGTTGTTATAAATAATTTTTCTCCCCAACGGTTGTATATTTCCAAATTCATCGTTTTTATACAGTTGGTGTTGTAAATACAATACTGGTCATTGACTCCATCCTCATTTGGGGAAAATGCATCCGGTAAAAAAGGGGTTTCGCAATTTTTATCTTCTACATCAACTCTTACTGTCGCCATCGATGTGCAACCTAAGGCATCAGAAATAATTACTGTATATGTTGTTGTGCCAGTAGGATATAAAGTTGGGTTGGAACATGTAGGACAGCTTAGCCCGGCTGAGGGAGACCACATATAGGTAATACCACCTGAGGCAGTAAGCATGACACTATTTCCACGGGTAATAGTCATATTACCGGAAACTGCAGCTGAAGGAGAAGTAATAGTTAGGTTTGTCATAATAATGCTGTCGCATCCTGCTGCATTCGTTAGCGTATCAAGGTATGTTCCATTGGTTTTTTGCCATGCACCGGCAGCAAATAAACTGTCAGTTGAGCATATTAGTTGATTAGAAAAACTACTACTTGTATCAGCTGATAAGATGAGTGTAAAATTAAAAGTGTCTTTGACCATGCAATTAGATTCTACCACTACTGAGTATGTTCCCGCGCATAAACTGCTTAGTGTGTTGGTTAAGGAAGTAGAGTTTAACGTTTGATTTCCGTTGCTCCAGCGATAGTTGTAAGGAGAAATTCCGCAGCTTGTTAGATTTATGGTAGCTACCCCATTACAAACGCAAGCTGGTTCCGTTTGTTGTTGCGAATAGGTTGGTAAAATTGGAGTCATTTTGCAAATCACACCATCTTGATTCCCTCCATTAGAAACGTTATCGAAATAGGCTCCTCCTCCGGGATCTACGAGTGGTAGATTTGTAGATAAAAAACTTCTATAGGCTACAAAAATATTTTTATACGAATCAATGGCTAAAGAAGGCGAATCATCGTTACTGTCGCCACCCAGGTAAGTGGCCCAAAGGAGCATACCGCTGTTTGAGAATTGAGCGAGAAAACAATCTCCTGAAAAACTTCCTCCTCCAAAAGTTCCGTTAAAAAAACCGCAGCTGTTTTGTGTAGGGATGTCGGTAGATTTCGTAAAAAAAGAAATATAAATATTATCACAGGGATCAACCAATAAAGCATCGTTACATATCCAAAGTTCTTCAATATCAGTTCCTCCGTAAAAAGTAGACCACGTTAAAGCCCCTAAAGAATTAAATTTTAGTATAAACATGTCCTGATTAAATCCTCCCGCCATGGTGCCTTGGTAATATGCATTGCCTAACGGGTTTAATGTTGGAAATCCGAGAGGAGAATACGATACCCCGGTGATAAAAATATTTCCCTGGGAATCGCATACAATATTTCTGGGAAGGTCACCATTGTTGCCTCCAAAGTACGTAGCCCAAAGTTGTACTCCTGCATTGTCAAATTTTAGAATAAAACCATCATTGCCCCCTGCATTTGTAGATTGATTATAGGCTCCTGCCATATTAAAAACAGGTAAGTCATTAGAAATCGCGTCTCCTGTAACATATACATTACCTGATTGATCGGTTCCAATATCGGCGAAATGCTCATAATTTCTTCCTCCGTAAAAGGTAGACCAAAGTATGGCCCCGAAAGAATTAAATTTTGCTATAAAACCGTCTAAATAACTATCTGTTGTATTTATTGTTGGTTGGTAATACGCAGCCCCATTCGGTTGGAGTGGAAATCCCGACTCAGCTGATCCAGTTAAAAAAAAATTGCCCCAAATATCTATAGCTAAACTTGTTCCGTAATCCCATGATCCATTTCCCCCAAAGTAAGTTGCCCACAAAAGTTGACAATTAGTTGAATTAAACTTGAGAATGAATGCATCTCGAGAGTTGGCTGTAGTTCCCGCATTCGAAGCCTGGTTATAAGCTCCGGCAAGATTTTGCACAGGAAAATTAGTTGACAAGGTTAATCCAGTTATATAAATATTACCAGTTGCATCAGCTTTTACATCTGCACCCGATTCTCCATTATTACCTCCGTAATAGGTTGACCAAAGCAAAACGCCGGTATTATCAAATTTTAGAATGATAATATCATTAGGAGTTGATATTGCAGTTTGGAAAAAATTAAATCCATTGGCAGGATTCAATGGAGGAAAATTGGTTGAAGTAGTGGAGCCTGTTATAAAAACATTGTCGTTTATATCAGTCTCCGTCGAGGAAAAAATTTCATACCCATTGCCTCCTATCAATGTGCTCCATGTAAGTTGCGGGTCAATAACCAATGTTTCAAACTTGTTTTTCACATGGCCAAGCTTAAAGGAAACTTCCGTGCTGTTTTTGTTAAGTTGTTTAGCAATAAAACTGCTGGAAATTGTGGACCGGTTTTCATAAGTGTAACTATAGGGTGCGTGTTCTGTAAGATTACCAAGTTTTGTCCGAATTAGGAGATTGCCATCAGCGCCTGTTTCTAAAGGAGTTTCACTTTCATATACCATTTTAATTTGAGAGGGATCGGCACCGGGATGCACAATAAAATCGTATTTCATACCAGTTTTACTACTCCCATATAGTATCCAATCAATACGTGGATAAATATCTTTGACAATTATTTTTTTATAACTGGCGACATTATAAATTCCATCCTGACAATGAGGATAGAAATAATTAGAATATGAAGAGGAAGGATCTTCCATAATAATATTTTCCTTTTTTATCCGTGCGCCGGTTAAATGTAAATTTATCCATGCCATACTAATTTTTTTTGCGAGGATATCCTTGCTATGGTTGTTTAGCTTGTCTTGTTCCTGGATTTTTTCCTGGCTATGAAATACATATGTCAAACCTTTTTCGGTAATATAAATGTTCATTCCGGGGGTTTCCATTTTAAACATAACAAATGGAACCGGGTTGCCAGTGATATCAGTGAATTGCCCCTGATTTTCTATAAAGGAAAAAATGTTGTAATTAACATTTTTGCTGACTAAAGGTTGAGGGTTTTGAAAGACATTATTAGATTTATTTTTGGAGGAGACTGTAGTTAATGCAATCAATAAAGCTAAAAAAACAAAAAATTTTCTTTTCATGTAACCTTCGTATACGTAATTGGCAATCTGTTTTCTTCCACGTTGGATTATTATTTAAATAAATGCATAGAATTATATTTATAAATCCATTTATGGGAGGTTCTATTAATTGATTTTAACAAATGTAACCGTATTTTTTTTTA
>CAZQIC010000006.1:0-39366 GCA_964593555.1 uncultured Bacteroidia bacterium
CTAAAAAAAAATACGGTTACATTTGTTAAAATCAATTAATAGAACCTCCCTATATTTTTAAAAATGCAATGGAGGAAGTGCTCAAAAACCCGGGCATGCCTATATGTTCTGTTTTCCGAACACAGCACAAAGCAGGACACTATATATGGCTAAGTACAATAATTACCAATTTACTCCAGGATAAAAGTGTGCAAGCAATTGTTATGAATTTTGAAGACATTACTTTGCGAAAACGAACAGAAGAAACTCTCAAAAAAACTATAAGAGAAGTTTCAGATTATAAATATGCATTGGATCAATCCAGCATTGTAGCTGTTACAGATCAAAAGGGAATTATTAAATATGTGAATGAAAATTTTTGCAGGATATCAAAATACAGCAAAGAGGAGCTGATAGGACAAGATCATAGAATTATTAATTCAGGACATCATTCCAAAGAATTTATAAACATCATTTGGACGACCATTGCCAAAGGAAAAGTGTGGAAGGGAGAGATTAAAAATAGAGCAAAGGATGGCACCTATTATTGGGTAGATACAACAATAATTCCTTTTCTTGATGAAAACAGGAGGCCCTTTCAGTATGTGGCCATACGATCTGATATTACTGAACGTAAGGATGTAGAAGAAAAACAAACAAGGAATTATAAGGAAATTAAAGATTATAAAGATGCGCTGGATGAGTCCAGTATCGTAGCTATTACAGATCAAAGGGGAATTATTAATTATGTGAATGAAAATTTTTGTAAAATATCGAAATATAGTAGAGAGGAATTGATCGGGCAGGATCATAGGATAATTAATTCAGGCCATCACACTAAAGAGTTTATTAAAGCAATCTGGACAACTATTGCCAATGGAAAAGTATGGAAGGGCGATATAAAAAACAGAGCAAAAGATGGAACTTACTATTGGGTAGATACTACCATAGTTCCTTTTCTTGGTGAAAACAACAAACCTTTTCAGTATCTCGCAATCCGCGCAGATATAACAGACAGAAAGAAAACAGAGGAAAATCTTCTTCAAAGTCTCAAAGAAACACAGAATTATAAAACAACATTGGATGAATCAAGCATTGTTGCTACCACCAACCAAAAAGGAATTATAAAGTTTGCGAACGATAATTTTTGTAAAATATCAAAGTATAGTAAGGAAGAATTGATAGGGCAGGATCATCGTATTATTAATTCCGGGTATCATTCCAAAGAATTTATTGAATCTATCTGGACAACTATTGCCAACGGAAAAGTATGGAAGGGGGAAATAAAAAATAAAGCTAAGGATGGAACCTACTACTGGGTAGATACTACTATCGTTCCTTTTTTAGATGAAAATAAGAAGCCTTATCAATACCTGGCCATTCACACCGATATTACAGGAAGAAAAAAAACTGAAACGGAAATTTTAGGGTTAAACGAGGAGTTAGAAAGAAAAGTGCAAGATCGTACGCAGCAACTTCAGGTGGCTAACAAAGAGATGGAATCATTCTCTTATTCTGTAGCGCATGACCTCCGCTCTCCGGTGCGCGCTATGCACGGTTATGCAACCATATTAGAAGAAGATTACAGTACTCATCTTGATGAGGAGGGAAGAAGATTGGTTTTTGAAATTGAATACAATGCCAAGAAAATGGGGGCATTGATAGATGATCTTCTTACATTTTCCAGGTTAGGCAGAAAGGAGATCAATAGGTCATACATTAACATGAATGAGTTGGTTGATTCTTCATTGAAAGAAATAAATTCAACATTGAAAAGTCTCCCCAAAATAAACATACATAAACTTCATTCGGTTATTGCCGACTCTGCACTGATTACTCATGTAATGACTAATCTTCTTTCCAATGCAATAAAATATTCTTCCAAGACGCCAAACCCGGTAATAGAAATAACATCAAAACAGGATAACGAAAATTTGGTTTTTTCGGTGCGCGATAACGGCGTGGGTTTTGACATGGAATACGCGGATAAATTATTTGGTGTATTTCAACGGCTTCATTCGGATGAAGAGTTTGAAGGGACCGGCGTAGGATTAGCAATCGTACAAAGTATCATTCATAAGCATGGAGGAAAAGTATGGGCCGAAGGGAAAGAAGGTGAAGGAGCAACATTCAATTTCAGCCTGCCAGCCAGAGCTACAGATAAACCATTAGAAAAAATAAACCATATTATTGAACTAAATTAACATGGAATATGAATAGTACAGAAATGGAAATTTTATTAGTAGAAGACAAGCGCAGTGATGCGGAAATGACAATAAGGGCAATACGTAAAAACAACATATTAAATAATATTGTGCACTTAAAAGATGGCAAGGCTGCTCTTGATTATTTATTCGGAACAGGAGAATATGAGGGGAAGGACCTTAATAAACAACCCAAACTCGTCATCCTCGATCTTAAAATGCCCAAGGTTGATGGGGTGGAAGTTTTAAAAGCAATAAAAGGAAATGAGCTGACAAAGAAAATACCTGTAGTAGTACTCACCTCTTCTAAGGAAAATCCTGATATAGAAAAATGCTATGCGTTGGGAGTGAACAGTTATATAGTTAAGCCAGTGGCTTTTGACGATTTCATAAAAGTAGTATCTGATCTTGGATTGTATTGGATGTTGCACAATCAAGTTCCTTTGTAAAAACAGGCCAACTAAACCGCTATGGATTGAAAATTCATAGGTTTAAATAAAAAAATGGAGTACGTCCTTGCGAAGGAGAAACGACGGAAGCAATCTATATATTCCACGAGATTGCTTCTTACCTCGCAATGACGACAAAACGTAAATTCGTAGAAACTGAATTACGATAGACTTCGGCGTGAGCTCAGTCGAACGCTACCGGAACTTGCACTGAAAGGGTATACCTGCCTGCCGTGGCTAAGCTTCGTGACGGCAGGCAGGGTTTCAAAAACGAAAGTAACAATGAATAAAGCCATACGGATAATTCATCTTGAAGATCAACGCTCCGACGCCGATATCGTAAAAAGAGAATTGGATAAAAGTGATATTCAATTTGAAATATTATGGGTTACCAATAAAAAAGATTTTCAAAAAGCATTGAATGAATTTTCGGCTCATATTATTCTTTCCGATCATTCCCTTCCATCTTTTAATTCCCAACAGGCATTAAAAATTGTACGAGAGGAACACCTGGATATTCCTTTTATCCTTGTTACTGCAACAATGTCAGACGAGTTTGCGGTGAGTTTAATGAGAGAAGGTATTGCGGATTATATTTTAAAGGATCGCTTGCAGCGTTTACCTAAAGCTATTTTAAATGCTATTGAAAAGTATGATGGTGAAAAAGAAAAACAAAGGTATTTTGAAAAAATTATACGGAATGAAAAATTATTCCGCGCACTTATCGAACATAATAAAGAATCGATAACATTGCTTGACAAAGATTTCCAGCCATTTGATATAGGTTTGTCCAAAGTAAGTATTACGGATTATACTTTTGGGGAAAGAGAAAAGTTAAATGCT
Organism: uncultured Bacteroidia bacterium; assembly: GCA_964593555.1. Taxonomy (GTDB): domain Bacteria; phylum Bacteroidota; class Bacteroidia; order JAFLBG01; family JAFLBG01; genus CAZQIC01. The sequence goes on from CAZQIC010000006.1 coordinate 3,476, forward strand.
CTGGAGCTCACTCATCCCGACGACAGAGAACTGGTAAAAAAGGTAATGCAGGATGTGTTAAATAATCCCGGTGTACCCATACACGTAGTTTCTCGTATTAAACATAAAAAGGGCGATTATATATGGGCGGAAGGCACAGTTACCAATTTACTTGAAAATGATGTTGTGAAAGGAATTGTTGCCAATTTACGAGATGTAACTGAGCAGAAAAGAGCAGAAGCGGCAATCAAAGAAAGTGAACAGCGTTACAGAAATATTGTAGAAACAGCGCAGGAAGGCATTTGGACAATCGATGAGAATAATAACACAAGCTTCGTTAACAAAAAACTAGCGGAGATATTGGAGTATGCGCCTGAAGAAATGGTGGGGAAAAATGTTTTTGATTTTTTATATATTGAAGATGAAAAGCAAGCTATAAAACTTATTGAAAATCAAAAAAATGAGCCTGTCCAAAATATAGAGTTTAGGTTTATTACAAAAAATGGAAAAGAAGTTTGGACGAGTATTGCTTCAAATGGCATCTATAATGAAGAGGGTAAATATAAAGGCGTCCTGGCCATGGTTACTAATGTGACCGAAAAAAAGGCCAGACAAAAACAGGAGGAATTTGACAGAAATAATTTAAGTGCACTAATTAATAATACGAAGGATCTGATGTGGAGTGTAGATAAAGACTTCAATTTAATTACATCCAATCATCCATTTGATGAAATGTGCAAGGTTACTTTCGAAAGAGTAATTGAAAAAGGAAGCAGTGTTCTTTCTGTTGCATACACAGTGGAGATGCAGGAACACTTCAGGCGGTTTTATGAGCGTGCATTTGCCGGAGAAATTTTTATGGAAGTGGAACACTTTACTTCTCCTGTGGAGTATTGGACAGAAATTTCATATTACCCGATAAGAAAAGGAAATGAAATAATTGGTACGGCTTGTCACTCTCGTGATATTACGCATATCAAAATCGCAAAAAGAAAAATTGAAGAGTCCGAAAGCCAGATAAGAAATTTTGCCAAACATCTTAACAAAATTCAAGAGGAAGAAAGAAGTCATTTGGCGCGTGAACTTCACGACGAACTTGGGCAGCAGTTGGCGGGGATTAAAATGGGATTATCCCTTATAACGATGCTTAAGGATAAAGAGAAAATGGTTGATAAGGCTAAATTCATTACTAAGGATGTTGATGACGCGATTAATTCGATGAGAAAGGTGGCTACGGAATTACGACCCGGAATACTGGATTCATTGGGACTAATCGCGTCACTAGAATGGTTAGTTGAGGAGTTTGAGAGAAAGAAAGGTATAAAATGTACTATAAAAACGAACGTTAAGAAAACAATATTCGAAAAGACGACTTCTACTTGCTTTTTTCGCGTTTGCCAGGAATCGCTGACAAATATTTTTAAGCATGCCCAGGCAAGTGAGGTGAATATACAGGTGTTTCAAAACGACCGTGAATTAATATTAACAGTAACGGATAATGGGAAAGGAATTTCAACCGAAAAAATAAATAACCCCTTCTCGATGGGATTGCTCGGAATGAAAGAGCGTGCAGGTGTTATTGGGGCTGAGCTGACTGTTACGAGCCAGGCTAATGAGGGAACAACAATCCGGTTAAGGACCACTCTATAATAAAATATAAATACTTGTTTCATATGAAATAGTCATATCCCCTCGGCATACAAACCGAAAATGAACCTGCCCGCCGAAGCGCTGGCTGGTAACAACGGCAGGCGGATATGGCGTATTCCATGTGACACTCAAAAACTAAAAAATATATACACATGAAAAGATTTTTACTTGCAGATGATCACCAGGCCATTCGCAATGGCGTAAAACAAATTATTGAGAATAGATTCGATGGTGCTGTATTTGGGGAAGCATCCAATGGCGTTGAAGTTTTAAAATTGGTTAGGGATCAAAAGTGGGATATTATTATAATGGATATGGATATGCCGGGGAGAAACGGACTGGAAGTAATTGTCCAGCTGAGTGAACAGGGGATTAAAATTCCTGTGTTAATGTTTAGTATGCATGCTGAGGGGCTGCTAGCCATCAGAGCCCTGAAGTCGGGTGCAGCAGGGTATCTTACCAAAGATGCCTCAGGAGAAGAAATGATAAAAGCTATAGAATTGGTCTTAACAGGAAAAAAATATATCACTCAATTTATCGCCGAAAGATTAGCCGAACAGCTTGAAAATCCTTTCGATAAGGCCCCGCATGAAATTTTATCAGGTCGGGAATATCAAACCCTTATACTTTTTGGAAAAGGGAAAACTGTTTCGGAAATTGCCGGAGAGCTTTCTCTTGGTGTCCCAACAATTAGTACCTACCGCGCCCGTATCCTTGAAAAGATGAACATGAATACCAACGCGGAAATGATTAGTTATGCTATCAAAAATAATTTGGTTTAGCGTAAGTAATACCAAACCGCTCACAAGAATACCCAAATACGCGGCACTTGTACCCGGAGCGGTATAATACCAACTAAGCCAACAAGATCAACGCAGAAATCTGTTAGTCTTGTTAGCGGGTTGATATAAAACCGTAATGTTATTCTAAAGAAGAAAATCCGGAAACTCAGTATTTCTCCGAGTTAACTACAATAACCCCGCCCGACTTTCCTGAAAAAGCATTACTTTCTCCTTTAACCGCATTTAGACAGTAGGAGGCTTTGTAAAGGCCGAACTATCTGTGTTAATGCGGTTTGTCCCGATTTAGAGTTTGTTAGCGCAAGAACCCTTACAAACTCTTAATCGTAACAGTTAAAAATTTCAACTGTCTATTTAGGGTTTAAATTATTTCGTATTGGCGTAGTTCTGGCTGAGCTCCTCGTAGTTGAAAATACTACACGTATTCTCTAATAGCTCTATCAAACAAATCAAGTTGTATCTATTCTATAACTGGTCTAATGGAACTTACTTTAGTGTGTAAATTATTCTTATGAAAACAGATATAAATGTACTTATAGTGGATGATTCAGAGATCATTGTTCGCTACTTGACAATAATGTTAAAGGGAATAAAAAATATTCAATTTCTTGAAGCCGCTACACTTCTGAATGCAAGAGGAATTATTGTAAAAGAACCTATTGATATTATTGTTCTTGATATAGAAATGCCGGATGGCAATGGAATCGATTTTATAAAATGGATCAAAAAAACAAACTCGGGTATTACTATCGTTATGTTTTCTACACTGGCTGATTCCCAGTTCAGAAAGGCTGCAAAAAAGAAGGAGCTGAATATTTTTTTGATAAGTCATATGAGTTTAAAGAAATAATAGAGTTTTTTAATCAATATTCCCTAGCTAAACAAGTGTCATGAAAGCAAAATTAAAATACTAATTGTTGAAGATGTTCGTTCAGGTGCTGAATTCATGGAACGTGAATTACGAGGTGCAAATATTCAATTCGTGAGTCAGCGAGTTGATTGCAAAAAACAGTTTGTGGAAGCGTTAACAGATTTTTCTCCTGATTTAATTATATGTGATCACTCACTGCCTCAATTTAGTTCTGATTCTGCCATAAAAATTGCTAAGGAAATGAACAAGAATATTCCTTTTCTGTTGGCAACCGGTACTCTAACGGATTCACGTGCAATTGAATATCTTAAGGATGGAGCTTATGATTATGTGTTAAAAACAAATTTAGCCCGGTTGCCATTTGCTGTTAAAAATGCACTATCTAAAGGCGAACTAATTCAGGGAAAACAACATATTGAATTTGAAAATATACAGTTACAGCAAAACAATCGGGAAACTGTTGCAAAGAATAAAGAGATTACGGATAGTATAATCTATGCGAAAGAGATTCAAAAGGCATTGCTGCCAAAGCAAAGTACGATACAGCAACATTTCCCTGAGTCATTTCTTATCAATATTCCAAAAGATATAGTGAGTGGAGATTTTTACTGGCTAGCTGAATGTAACGGAAAAATTATAGTGGCCATTGGAGATTGTACGGGTCATGGTGTTCCGGGTGCGCTAATTTCGATAATGGGACATAATAAACTGAATTACATTGTAAAGGTATTGGGCTTAACTACTCCTTCAGATTCTTGAACAATTAAATTATGAGATTCAAGAGGGCATTTAAACAAGAGGGCAATGATGGGATAAAAGATGGAATGGATATTGCTATTTGTACCATTGATAAAACTAATAATACATTGGAGTTTTCAGGTGCCAACCGTCCCTTGTATTATATTAAGAATCGTACACTTGAAATTATTAAGGGAAATAAAAAATGCATTGGTGGTATTGATATGGCAGCCAATGAAGTATTTGCCAATCATATCATTCCCATCGATTCCATCGATAGCTTTTATCTTTTCACAGATGGACTCCTCGATCAGTTTGGGGGCATTCTTGGAAAGAAATTTTTGTGTAAACGATTTAAAGAATTATTATCGTCAACACATATTTATACTATGAACGAACAAAAAGAAATATTACTCAATGCATTGATGGAGTGGAAAGGAGATACAGAGCAGACTGATGATATATGTGTATTCGTTACAAACGTGGGGTTAATAGCTCTCTTTTTTTAAAAGCACTATCCGATAATATCAACATGCAAAAATTATAAATATAATGAGTCAAAAGAAGCGCTAATGCAAAAATTCTAGCGTTTCGAGAGACGATCAACGATTTTTATTCCTTTTTCGTCGAAAATATCAGAGTGATTTTATAGAGCAGCTTAACTTCATAAGTTAAAAACATCTATAAATGAAAAGGATAAACGGTATACTAATACTCATTGACGACGAACCGTATGAAAATGAACTCTTAAAAGTAGCTTTGAATAAATTAGATGTTGATATTGAAATAAAATATTTTATAAATGGATATGATGCTCTTGATTATTTAAAATATACTAAGGATCATATTTTTTTAATTATTTCAGATATGAATATGCCCAAAATGGATGGGTTGGAATTAAAAAAAGCGATTGATCGTGACATCCGACTTAAAAAGAAGGCGGTTCCGTTTATATTTCAAAGCTCCGTAATTCAGAATGCTCGTGTTGAGGAAGCATACGATTTAGGAGTACAAGGTTATTTTGAAAAACCTCCTAATGTGGAAACAATGGCTAAACAAATCGATCGTATTTTAGGATATTGGGCAATTTGCCGACATCCCAATAATGTAGACCAGCTTGCAGACCATCTAAACAATGTATATTATTGAGCGAATTAAAAATTACATTTCTCCGCTATCGACACTCAGCAAATTTGTTCTCATCAAGATTCAAGGTCCGTATCAAAAGTAGTTCCCAAACAAAGAGTGTTCACAAAAAATGGAAAGTTGGACCAAGCGTAAAGGTTTGGTGATAGAGAACTTCGTCTCAATTAGCTAAAAATTCACATCCTGAATTAGAGACAACTCCTTGAATAAAAAATTGGATAATGGAGTGCTTTGCTCGTTTTAATAACAGCCGGGGGAGAAGTCCGCATGAATAACTCAGTTGGGCAGGTTATCCAGATCCATGAAAGCAAGCGGACCACCGTTCCTGTTTAAATTTTAACCGAATATAAGTCCGCAACTATCGAATATATTCTTAAATTCTTGCTAGCCTTGAGTACATTTATGAGCTAATTAATAAAGAATTAATTCATAAATAAAACACTATGGCTAGAGGAACTTATGTTGATGGCTTTGTAATACCAATTCCTAAAAAGAACACCCAAAAATATATTAAAATGGCGCGGGAGGCGAGTGTTATTTGGAAGCGATTTGGCGCCCTTGATTATAAAGAGTGTATAATTGATGATTCAAAGCCAAAGTTTGTCACATTTACCTTTCCAAAGATGGCTAAAGCGAAATCAAACGAAACGGTATGGTTTTCGTTTATTGTTTTCAAATCACGTAAGCATCGTGACTCGGTCAATAAGAAGGTGATGACGTATTTTCAAGAAAAATACGGTGATGAGATGCCCATGGTTTTTGATATGAAACGATTTGCATACGGCGGCTTCAATGTTATAGTGGAAGCCTAAAATTTTGTCAAAGAATTAGTTTTTTGATAAGCCAATATTTTCATAGGCGATTTTCTTAATAAGATCGTTTTTCAGAAAGATATAGTATTCCGGATATAAGGAAGTCCCCAAAATATTTATCTTAGCGGACATTTTAGTTTTAGAAAAATGTCACAAGAAGCAGCCATATCAATAAATAATATAAAAAAAACCTTTAAAGATTTAACTGCAGTTAATGGAGTATCATTCGCCATTAATAAAGGAGAGTATTGTGCTTTGCTCGGACCAAATGGAGCTGGAAAGACCACGTTGATGGAAATGATAGAAGGTATTCAAAGTCCTACTACTGGTGAGATCATTATCAATGGCATGACCTGGAAGAAAAATGAGAAGGAGCTGCATCGGATGCTTGGTATCTCTCTTCAGGAAACAAATTTTTTTGACAAACTTAAGGTAAAAGAAACGATAGATTTATTTTCTTCATTTTACGATCTGGAGCCGGAGCGTAGTTTGGAAGCTTTGGACCTTGTAAATCTTGTTGAGAAGAAGGACGCATATGTAAAAAGTCTTTCCGGTGGACAACGCCAGCGGCTTTCGCTTGCAATCGCATTGATCAATCGACCCGAAATCCTTCTGCTTGATGAACCTACTACAGGGCTTGATCCAACAGCGAGACGAGAAGTGTGGGAAATTCTTTTCCGCCTTAAAAAGGAACATAACATCACGTTGATCCTGACAACGCATTATATGGAGGAAGCTGATTATTTGTGTGAGAGAATTATTATTATGGATAAGGGAAATATTTTAGCCGATGGAACAAAAAATGAATTGATCTCGAAAACTCACAGCAGTGAAATTATTGAATTTAGTATTGAAGAAGAAAGCACCGCAGTGTTTTCGTTAGGCAGTGAAAAGTATAAATGGGTAAAAGATCAAAAAAAAGGAACCTGGATAATTAATGTTGATGATATTGTAAGCAGTCTTCCTTCGTTCCTTGATGAAATGAAACAGAAGGACGTTAAAATAAAATCATTGGAGTGCAGAAAGATGACTTTGGATGATGTATTTATTTCAATGACAGGAAGGAGACTTACCGAATGAGTTTTCGACAAGCGTTCGACTGAGTTCATGCCGAAGTCTCGAACTAATCTTTGTAATTTTTTTTAAGAAATGAAGCAGTTTTTTCAATTAATAAAAGTTCAATACCTGGAATTTCTTAGGGAGCCTGGGGTTATTTTCTGGGCACTGCTGTTCCCTGTTATCATGGCATGGGGATTGGGAATTGCATTTACCGGAAAAGAAAAGCAAGAACGAAGTATTGCCTGGATAAAGAATGGTGCGCCGGGAAAAATAATGACTGAGCTCATTAATGATAGTACGGAAAAAGCTGAATATGTAAAAACATTAGGCAATGAAAAAACAGGACAGGTCTTATACCATTTTATACCAACAAATAAAAAGGAAGCAGAACTGATGATCAAAAGAGGTAAAGCCTCAATAATAATTTCAGAAGAAAACGAAAGCGTCAACTATTTTTTCGATCCAAAAAATCCGGAAGCTCAGCTTTCGTATCTGCAAATATCTGGTGCTTTGCAAAACAAATGTGATAGCGATGACATGGCTCAGATAAGTCCGCTTGATCAAAAGGGGATGAGGTATGTAGATTTTTTAGTGCCGGGATTATTGGCAATGAATATAATGTTTGGCTGTTTATGGGGCGTTAGTTATTCCCTGATCGATAAAAGATCGAAAAAATTGTTGCGCAGAATGGTTGCCACACCTATGAATAAAGTGGCCTTTTTGTGTTCGTATTTGTTTACACGGCTTACGTTAAGCATTATGGAACTGGTAATACTTTTGTTTTTTTCTTGGTTATATTTTGATATGACCGTGCAAGGAAGTATTCCGGCACTCATTGTGGTTTTATTTGCAGGCAATATTGTTTTCTTTGGATTAGCAGTCCTCTTATCATCACGTACAGGTAATACACAAATTGCCAACGGCCTCATCAACGCCGTTTCTATGCCAATGATGATTTGCTCTGGAATATTTTTTAGTTACCATAATTTTCCGGGTTGGTTAACTCCAATAATTGAAAAACTTCCGCTGACAATAATTGCTGATAGCATGAGAAGTATTTTTATAGAAGGTGCAGGTTTTTCAGAATCATTGCCCGCTATTTTTGTTTTACTTGGTTTTGGTTTGCTGTTTTTCCTTGTTGGGAAAAAAGTTTATAAATGGTATTAGAGAAATAAATTCATACGTTTTCAATATTTTTTCATTGTCACTTCTTGCTCATCTGTCATCCATTATTTCTGTTTCCTCTTCACTGGAAAGTGAATTAAATTCTGTTTCCAAAACAATAAAGGTTACTAAAGGCGATCACGTAATTGAAATTGATCATCGTTGCGAAAATTTATTTTTTATTAATAAAGGTTTAGTGCGGGGTTATTATTTTGATAAGGGAAAGGAAATTACCAATTGGTTTGCCCAGGAAAACGAGTTCGCTACCTGCTTTTATTCATTCATTGCTCAAAAATCTTCCTTTGAAAATGTTCAGGCAATTGAAGATTGTGAATTAGTTAAATTTTCATATTCAGCCTTGCAAAATTTGTATACAAAATTTCCGGAGACCGAAAGAATAGGAAGAATTATTACGGAGAATTATTATATAAAATTGGAAGAGAGAATTCTTAATCTGCAATTTAAAGCCGCAAAGGAGCGATACGACAAATTACTTTCTTCTAAACCGTCACTTTTACAGCGTGTTCCTTTGGGCCAGATAGCCTCATATTTGGGAATAACACAGGAAACCTTAAGCAGAATAAGGACAGAAGCGTAAAAGGACACAAATTCACTTTTTGATATATATCAAAGAACTTCGTATTTCTACTGCCTAATTTTGGTTTATAATTTAAAACTAAATCAAATGAAATAGCTATCTACCTGAGGCAAGTTGACCTACAAGTATGGCGTATTCCATTTAACAATTAAACCAAATAAAAACTAAATCAAATGAATCAAAAACCATCAAATGCTTTTATAGGTGCCTCATGGGTAGCTTTATTGGCAGGTGCAGTTTCTTACAACATAGGTTTGTGGAATGCAGAGATGTTATTAAATGAAAAAGGGTATTATTTTACCGTGCTCGTGTTTGGGTTATTCGCCGTGGTATCGTTGCAAAAGGCAGTAAGAGATCAGCTGGAAGGAATCCCTGTCACCAACATTTATTATGGCATAAGCTGGTTTTGTGCCGCACTTTCAATTTTATTATTGATCATAGGCCTTTGGAACGCCGATTTGGAACGAAGTGAGAAAGGATTTTACGGAATGTCGTTTACATTAAGTTTATTTGCTGCAGTCGCGGTTCAAAAAAATATCCGCGACAGTCAGAGCGCAAAAAAAGAAACTGAAAAGCCGACAGAACTATTTCAGCCTGAATAAATGATCATGAAGAACATGCCAAACGACCACAAAATAAAAACAGGAATTCTTTTGCTGATCACCATTGCAGGAATTGTTACAGCTTTTTTTATTCAGCCAATTTCTCAGGATACATGTTATCATCAGTTTGCTGATAGAAGATCGTTGTTCTCGATTCCTAATTGTAGTAATGTGGTCAGCAATATTCCGTTTTTAATAATTGGCTTTATTGGCATGTTCTTTTCTTTTAAACAAATTGTATTATCTCTTCGGTTAAATATTTTCATTTTCTTTTTGGGAATATTCTGTACCGGTATTGGCTCAGCGTATTACCATTTTAATCCAACCAATGATACATTAGTGTGGGATCGTTTGCCAATGACAATTTCTTTTATGGCTTTCTTTTCAATTATTATTGGTGAGTTTATTTCTGTAAAAGCGGCTAAACGTTTGCTATTGCCCTTGCTATTGCTTGGGATGCTCTCCATTTTGTATTGGAAGCTCACAATGGCTCAGGGACAGGACGACCTCCGGTTTTATGCGTTAGTGCAATTTTTACCAATGATTTTAATTCCGGTTGTGTTATTGATGTTTAAAACAAACAATATTCAAAAAAAATATTTCTGGATTATACTGCTTACCTATTCAGTTGCCAAACTATTTGAAGCCGGCGATCATTTAATTTTCAGCACGGGTGAATTTGTCAGCGGGCATTCAATAAAACACCTCGTTGCCGCAATTGGACCTTTAATATTCCTAATCATTCTTCCGAAAAGGAAGGCTTAAGTACTCTTCTATTTTAACTACCCAAAACGCCTTTTTAACGAAAGTTAAAGATGGTGATGATGCTTTGGGTTTAATTTTACTCCAAACAAACGTTGTGTTATGGATTTGTACAACATTATTATGAAAGGCGACAAACACGTTGTAGAAAAAAAAATGCTTATAGAAGCAAGTCCAGCTGAAGTGTGGAATGCGTTGACTGATCCGGAAAAAACAAAAAGATATTTTTTCAACTGTGAGGTGTTTTCTGATTGGAGGGTTGGAAGTGAGATAATTTTCAAAGGGAAAATGTTTCTCTTTAAAAAAATAGAATTAAAAGGAAAAATTATAAAGGTTGAGCCAGGGCAATTTTTGCAATACACTTTAAAGAACGGCAAGAACAATGATAGGGCTTCCACATTTTCGACCGTCATAATTCAATTGGCTCATGAGGGTTTAGGAACAATAATGTATGTTACAGACGATGTAGGTGGGGGAGAAGGAGCAAAGAAAAGGCAGAGAAGATCAGAAAGGGAATGGGATAAAGTTTTGAAAGGTTTAAAAGAATTAGTGGAGGAAGAAGCGAAAGTAATAATATAATAAATTTAGAATTCTGTTTGTCAGGGTCTTTGCCGGTTTGACAGGCTGGCGCAGCGGACATCGGGAATATGGAAATTTTCCAGCCTTCTTTCCATAACCAACGAAATGGTAGGCGAGCCCGTTATCCGTTAATCGGTATAAGACTGCTGACAAACAGAATTCGTTTCTATTGGAAGTGATAACGAGTTTTTTGCTTAATGAAGGCATACTGAAATAATATGGGCATTATTGATGTGGTAATAGTTCTTTTTGGCGCAACAACTCTTATGGGAATGTATCTTTCCTCATTAGTGTTGAGGAACAAAGAGAGTTCCAAAACAACCATAATAGTGCATGGGATATTTACGATATCGGGATTTATATTGTTGTCATATTATTATCCGGCCTCAATGAAAAGTATTTTGTTTTTTGCAGTTGCGACATTATGCGGGCTCATATTATTGTTTCAGGACCTCACGGGCAGAAAATTCACCAAATGGCTGTGTTATGCGCATGGTGTCATTACTATTATTGGTTTTATTTTTTTATTAATACTTAAATAACAATAGAAGATAAATGTTTAAAAAATTTGTAATTACTGTTGGTGTATTTTTGTTCATAATAATAGCAGGTTTTTTTGTTTGGCGATATGTAAAATATATTCATGACGAAAATCCGGATAAAACCTTTTTGCTGCCAAAGATAGAGTTTGCTCAAACGGAGATAGTATCTCTTACTTCCGAAAAAACAGAAATGATCTCAACTATTCTTATTAAAAATCAGGTGCCGCTGACATTTAGCGCAGATAGTCTTCATTATAAAGTATTTATTAATAATGTGAAAATCGTGACAGACACCTATAAAAAATCAATAGTGCTAAAAGGAAATGATAGCAGTATTATTTCTTTACCGGTAACTGTTTTACACGATAATCTTATTTCAGTTTTGAAGACGAATGAAAAGAAAAAGAAAGATTCAGTTGAATTTCGTTTGGAAGGTTCGTTTTATGCAGATTTAGGATTCAGGAAGAAGGTGGATATTAATATTGAGAAAAAACTTCCGGTAATACATATGCCTAAAGTCTTAGTGGAGCAAATTAAAGTTGATTCGTTAAATTTTTCAAGAGCTATTGTTATATTGGTTGTGAAGGTGAAAAACGAAAATGCATTTCCAATAAAAGTAAAAAACGTTTCATATGATTTTGGTGTTGAGGATAATGAATGGATAAGAGGCATGATACCAGGACTTACTGGTATTGATGAGCAAAGTGTTTCGGAAGTTTATGTGCCCGTCAGGATCTCACTTAAGGAAACACGCAAGACTTTATTTGATATATTGAAAAGAGGCGATATGGTAAATTATAAATTCAATCTTGCATTTAATGTTGAATCGGAAAATAAAATGATAAAAAATAGTAAGGTAGTTTTGAAAAGTTCAGGGACAGTTAAGTCATTGATCGAACTTTCAAAAAAGTAATGTATTTAAACATGCAATACAAGGAGCGGGTATCTTGCTATCTCTGTGAGGTCCTTTATAAGCGATCCATGGAAAATATTCCTAAGCGGTCCTCTGTCATAATAGGTAGCCACAAGCATATCGGCTTTTGACTTGTCCATATAGTCGTCTATTGCCTCGGAAAAATCTTCTGAATCGCCCGTATATATTCTTTCAAAAGTTACATTGTTAGGATTGCCAAGGTAATTGTGCACCTCCCTTTTTAAAGTAAGAAATACATCATCTCCAAATGAAGTCCTTTGCTTACTTAAATGTAGGAATGTTATCTGAGGATTAAAGTTTTCCATAAGCGATTTTAATTGAAAGAATGCTGTTTTGTGATCTTTGCTATAATCCCATGTGAAAACAATTTTATTGACGGGACTGTACTTTATTCCTTCTGGAACCATCAAAACCGGGCATTTGGATTTTTTAATGACATGGTAAGTGTTTGTTCCAAAAATATATTGATATGAATCATCAATACCATTGGTTCCCATAACTATTATATCATCTTCTGAAGAGTTTTCTCTGATTGCTTTTTCAAGTGTTTTACTGGTAGTTTCAATATCATAATAGCAAGTAATGTTAAAGCCTCTATTCACTTCCCGGCATACGTTTTTGAGTGTACTGGCGGTTGACATATTATTTTCTCTGGCTATTATTCCGGAAGTTATTGGAGCAGCAGGAGATAATTGCTCAATATTTAGCAGTTCAATTTTAGCATTCATTATTTGAGCAAGGTTCGCTGCATACTCAATTGTATTGTTTGCGGTACTTGAAAAATCAGTTGGACAAATTATTTTTTTCATGATCATAGTTTATTAAATAAAAACAACTGACTCCTGTTTGTAGTGAAATGCGATTAATGGAACCTTGGTATGGTATGCAATTTTTTTAGTAATGCTGCTTCCAAATAGTTTTTCAATAAGGCTTCTGTAGCGTGTTGATGTTGCGAGTAAATTAGCCGATTCTCTTTTTAAGTATTGCTGTAGTTTTTTTTCAATGTCAAAACCATGGAGCAATTTGTGCGAAATGTTGCTGTAGTGAATCTTCTGCTCAACTTTTTTGGCAAACTTGTCCATATGCTTCTCCTCTTCTCTTTTTGTGTATTGGTCATTTGCAATATGTACAACATTAAGCTTAGCACGAAAGACCTTTGCCATACCGGCAAGTTGTTTCAGGTTAACTACATCACTCAAATGGTAGTCGGTTGCGTAAACAATTTTTTTAATTCCTTGGAATACCGCTTTTTCTGGCACTGCAATTACGGGGCAGGAAGCTTTGCTAATTACTTTAGAAGTGTTGCTTCCCATTAAGATTTCTTTTATACCGCTTGCACCTTTCGTTCCCATAACAACGAGATCGATCTGTTTTTTCTTTATTGTATCAACAATTGTATCAACAGCAATTCCCTGTCGGTTAATAGTTTCGCAGTTTATTTTTCCTGTTTTTTTTACTTCTTTTGATAGTGTGTTTAACTGTTTGGCTGCTTCATTTCCGGTAACGGCAAGTTCTTCAGCAAAATATTCTATTGGTACCTCCGAACTTATATAATTAATGCTGAAAACATGAAGCAAAATTATTTTAGCTCTTTCTTTTTTTGCAATGGAAACTGCATACATTAATGCGTTGTGTGCATTTGGTGAAAAATCTGTGGGAACAAGGATTTTTTTTATTGACATAGCAGTATAGTTTAATGGTTTAACTTGTATTACTCTATCTCGGTTTTTTTTGAGACGGTGGTTTTTGTTTTTCCGTTGAACGGGGCGCTGATCCTTTACTTTGATTTCCTTGCGGATTAACTCGTGGTGTTACAACAGGTTTTGGCTGCTGCTGCGTTGTTGGTCGAACAGGTTTTTCCTCAGGAGCTTTTTTAGGTTCAACTATTGGCGCATCTGGTTTTGACGGTGGCTGAGGTTTCTCAGGATTACCAGGCAATTGTGGTTGTGGTGTCAATGGTTTAGAATTTGGAGTTTCAGTTTTTTTTGGAGGATTGGGTTCATTTAATTGTACGTCTGGCTTTGGGACCTGTTGGGGTTTTTCAGGATTGGGAACTGATTGTGGTTGTGGAGCAATTTCACTTTTTCTGGGAGGGTTCTGTTCATTTTTTTCGGGACGGATTTCCGGTTTGGGTTCTGGTTGCTGTTTAGGAATGGCTTTAGTGTCATTTAACGTAGGTTCATCTTTTGGTGTAATCTGTTTTGGCTGATCGGGTTTGTTTGCATTTCTTTCAGATATGGATTTTACTTCTTTTGGATCTGCAACTTTAGCCGGAGTAGGTTCAGTTCCATTTGTGTTTCCTTTTGCAATCCGTGGCCGATAAATATTTACCTGGTCGTTTGACATCGATTGTCCGGGCTTGGCCCGTTCTTCAATTTTTAGAGGAGTGATTTTTATTTCGGATTTTTTCTCTACATCTTCTTTGCCCGGTCCTATGATATAAGTTGCATCACGGTCCTTATCCACTTGTTTATAATGGTAGAATTATTTATTATCTTTTTATTACTTGTTCTGGGGGCGTAATGGTTATTCATTTCTCTTCTGCCAAAATATTTTTCTTCTGTAAATGTCCAGTGGTCTCTTCTTCCATAATAGGAATTGTCTGAAACATTTTTGTGATTATGACCAGGCATTAATGGCGTCCATCCATAGTATCCTTTTGAATATCTCCATACAACCCATGCCGGACCCCATGCAACATCCGGTACCCAAAACCAGCCATAATACGGATCATAATCCCAGCCTCCATAATGAAATGGTGCCCAGCCCCATGAAAAATCCGATACCCAGGTCCATCCGTAATTTGTATAACTCCAATGTCCATCGGTTGAGTAGGGAAAAAAATTTACACTAGAAACGGGGATCCATACATATCCATATCCGGGATGTCTCATCCATTGTCCATACGGACTTAATTCATCATAAAAAACCTGGAAGCTTACTGAAATATTTTGTGACTGAGCTTTGTTTGAAAATAGAGGAGTTGTTGTAATGAAAAATAGAATAAGAATTTTTTTTGCAATTAAATATTTCAGTTTTTTTTGCCCGCTAAAGCAGCTTGAAAATGAAGATGTTGATATATTGGTAATTATCATAATTATAGTGTAGCACATTTCATGCTAATATATTTCGTGCCCTGAATGTCCCGATACTGAAGTATTGAGTGCTGGATCTTCGTGTATAAATGTCCTCATGTTTGAGAAAGTAATTCATCATTATTAGATTCAAATGAAATGAATTTATTTCCCATTTATAATTGTGGCATCCATTTTGTTTGGAAGGAAAAACATTTTTATAGAAAAATTTTCTTTGGATACTAATTCAAAAGGTCTAATTTTAAAGCGAATTTAATTTTCAGATTAAGCGAGACAAAAAACATGAAAACAGCAGTTATAACAGGAGGAAACAGCGGAATTGGTAAAGCCACCGCAACGGCATTGGCGAAAAAGGGATATAAAATTATTATTCATGGCAGAGATGTAGAGAAAACCAAAAAAGCTGCAGAAGAAATAAAAAATAAATCTGGTAATAATAATGTAGAATATATTTCAGCTGATGTTTCAACACTTAAAGGAATGAAAGCGTTAGTAGATGATATTAAACAAAAAACAACAAAGATTGACACTCTTGTTCTTTCTACGGGAGTAATACTTCCCAAACAAATTATAACTGAGGATGGATTAGAAATGGGTTTTGCTGTTCAATACATGAGTCGTTTTGCACTTGTACAATTATTAATGCCAGAATTAAAAAGTGGTCATGCGAAAATCGTGATGGTGGGTGCTCCATTATTAAAAGGCGCCACTATTTTCTTTGATGACATAGCGCTTAAAAATAATT
Source organism: uncultured Bacteroidia bacterium (assembly GCA_964593555.1). GTDB lineage: Bacteria > Bacteroidota > Bacteroidia > JAFLBG01 > JAFLBG01 > CAZQIC01. The sequence continues at coordinate 19,552 of CAZQIC010000006.1, forward strand.
TTACAATGATGAAAGCATTGGCGCAGGAAATGTTTGCTAATCATTTATTTGTACAGGAGTTTGCAAAAAGAAATCCGGGGAATGATATTGTAATAAATATTGCTCACGTTGGAATTGCAAAAACAGGCATTATGCGTGAGACAAATTTTTTCCTCCGTGCAATGGTGAGTTTATTTGGAAAGTCGCCGGAAGCGGCTGCTGGTAATTTTGTTTTTTTGGCGAGTGATGACAATACAAATTTTTCGGGATACTTTTTAACTAAGCCTGGAAAGCCCGGCGTAAAAGAAAAAGTGCAGCATGATCCAGCTATAGCTGAAAGATTATGGAATAAAAGTTTAGCGTTAATAAATCCCCATTTATAAGGACTGATTGCAATCCGCCATCTTATATTATTGTTAAGGATGCGCTGGATTAAGGTAAAAAAGTAATGGTTCAGGATCTAAAAAACACTTCATGTGGCAGGTATGATATAGAGAATCTGAGGCAAATAGACCCTAAAACGGAGTTTTTGCGAATTTTTCGTGATAAATGGTTGGTTTCAACAAAAATCAAGAGTTTTTAGTATTGTCAAAAATCTTTTAAAAGCCAATGCTAATTGGCTTGCTTTGCCAATATAAAGGAGGTTTGAAAATTAGGCCGTTCTCAAAAAAGTTATAAATTTGATCAAGGCTTTGAGAGATAAAATCGAAGAGTAAAAATCAAAACATTTCCTCAGAAAAAATAATCAAATTATAATACAAAAGGGGTCGCCGAAAACCGAACAGAGTAGGCAAGTAAAAAAATAATGCGTCATGGCAAAAAAAGTAAAAAAGAAAGCGACAAAAAAACCAACAAAAAAAGCAGCGAAAAAACCCGTAAAGAAAGCAGCGAAAAAGAAGCCAGCGAAAAAGGCAATAAAGAAAAAAGCTTCGGCAAAACCTGCAAAAGCAAAATCTAAGCCCGCACCAAAGCCTATAGTAAAAACGGTTGTTAAAGTTGTAGAAAAGATCGTTGAAAAAATAGTTAACGTGTTTGAGCCTGCGAAAAAAACAACATCAGTAAATGCATACATTACTTTTAACGGAAATTGCGAAGAGGCTTTTGGTTTTTACAAATCGGTATTTGGTGGAGATTTCCCTTACATAGGAAGATTCAACGAGATGCCTCCTGCTGAGGGTCAGCCTCCAATGTCTGAAAGCGAAGGACAAAAAATTATGCATATGTCATTGCCAATAGGAGCGAATTCAATTCTTATGGGAAGCGATAGTTCTGACGCGTATGGACAAGCGACAATTGTAGGAAACAATTTTTCAATATCTGTGAATACACTTAATGATAAGGAAGCCGATAGGATATTTAATGGATTATCTAGCGGTGGGATAGTGGCTATGCCAATGGCTAAAACTTTCTGGGGTTCTTATTTTGGAATGTGTGTGGATAAATATGGTATTCAGTGGATGGTGAGCCACGAAGAGCCTAAAGAAAAGTAATAGTTTAATACCACTTATTTAGGAGCCCTTGCAAGAATATGCAGGGGCTTCTGATTTAAATTAACTTAATTATGGAATTTTATAAACATCCGCATCTAAATACAAATATTTGTGGTAAATTGAAGTATGTTTTTAAGGTCTATTGAATAATGATTAGAAGTAGTTTCCGCAGTTTAATTTGTATAATTAGCTTTTTATCAGGCATTAATTTATTTTCTGCCAATTTATCTTCTTCCGCCTTAGAAGAGGAAGCTCGTCTTGCAGTAGAAATTCAAAATTATAACAGGGCAATTCAGCTCTTTTCAAAAAGTATATCTGTTGATCCCGGCCGTCTTACCGCTTATACAGGCAGGGGAGCTTGTTACCTGGAATTGGGAAAATACGATTCTGCAAAAACAGATTTTATTAAAGTCATTACACTTGATCCGCAAAACAGTGATGGGTATTATTTGCTTGGTGCTCTGGAAAGACAAAGCAGGAATTATGGAATAAGTATAGATTATTATAAAAAAGCAATTGATATTTTACCTAAATGGGATACTTACCTGGCTTGTTGGCAATCGTATTCTTTATGGAATAAAAAGGAAGATGGAATCAAATGCATTGACTCTATTATAACAGCAAAAAAAACCGATCCTAAAATTTCTTTCAATTTTGCTGTTTTAATGTTAAGGCAGGAAAAATATAAAGAGGCCATCGGTCAGTTTATTCTTGGCATTGATATGGGAGGAAGTTCATATCAGTATCATGTGAACAAAGATTATAAATACGTTGACATTAAATTGCACGATTCGGATTTCGTAAACTTTGTGATCAAAAATGGTATGGTTAACACAACTCGTGACGCGCATTATTATCTTGCGAGGATATATAGCCTGTTGGATAACCAGGAAAAATCAATTGCTATTTTAACAGAACTTCATAAAAAAGATCCGAAGGATTTGATTGTGTTCCAGGATCTGGGATATTCGTACTTACTAGATAAAAAATACAAAAAAGCAAAAGCCATTTTTACTACGTGTATCGATGAAATGCAAAAAAATGACAATGTCTATTGCAACAGGGGTATCAGTAACCTGGAAACAGGAGACCTTAATCTCGCTTTGGATGATTTTACTTATGCAATAGGGTTAAAATCAAATAATGGCTGGGCTTATTTTTATAGGGGCATTGTTAATGCGAGAATGAATAATATGCAAGGTGCTTACTCAGATTTTCACGCGGCAAAACAACTTGGAGGGTTATTGCCAAGCCAGGAGAAAGATATTACTACAATTCTTCAGAAGGATTTTGCAAAGAACGGCTGGTAAAATTTACTCTTTCATAAAAATTATTAAATTGTTCTTTTGTGCCTGGCTTCTTGTGATATGCTGTTGTGATAGTAAGTCACCAGCTAAGGCTAGTCTATTAAATGGGTTTCAGCATCAACAACAAATTAAAAGCGATACTTGTTTCTATTTGCTAAAAGTACCAGCGAACCTCGATGTTCCAACAACACCTCATTTTGATACAACCATAGTAAAAATTAGTAATTGCTCAATACATATTTTGCGTCTACCTTCATGGGGCACTGAGACGGAGTATACCTTAACTGTAAAAGAGGGAGAAAAATATAAATCCCGATCAGCTCAATTTTTTTCTGGTCATTATGGAATGATTGATATTACGAATTTGCCTGCCGGAGTTTATGGCATGGGACTTTCAGCATGTGGAAATGGAGGAGGATTTACTATTAGGATTGAGTAAGATAATTATTTAATAAGATTCACACTTCCCACATAGCGGTGTTTATTACCATTCGAATCTTTAATTTTTATTTTCCATACGTAAACATCCTGTTGTGCAACGTTTGTCCCTCCGTTTGCTCTTCCATCCCAGCCATCGCCCCAGCGGGAAGTGTTCCAGATCAGATCGCCCCAGCGGTCGTATACATAAAACTCAAACTCCTCTGGGCTTACACCAATGCCAACCGGAATAAATATTTCGTTTAAGCCGTCTTCATTTGGTGTAAAAGTATTGGGAACGTATAGCGCAAATTCCGGATTTACTTTTATAAATTCATCTGTCGTATCACTGCATCCATATTCGTTAAACACAATAAGTATTACCTGGAAAATCCCGGTATCACCATATGTGAATTGTGCGTTTTGTAATGCCGATTGGGAATTTAATTCATCTCCAAAACTCCAGTTCCATGCATTTGCATTCTGACTTGCATCTGTAAAGATAACCGGACCACTGAGCTGTGTGATCTTTTTTGGGTTAGCTGAAAATGCTGCAACAGGTTTCGGTGAAACGGTAATGTAATTGTTTTTACTTAATGAATTGCTGCATCCGTTGTTGTCGGTAATTACAAGGTTAACGCTGTAAATTCCTGGTGTTGAATAGCAATGTTGAGATGGACTTGTAGTGTCTGAATTTCCATCACCAAAACTCCAGGTCATAAAGTTTGTATTGGGTGTAAAATTGGTAAACGTTGTGCAAAATACTGGACAGCCGGTTGTATCACTAGCGGAGTATGATACAATTGGTAATCCATTCACATTAACTGTAGTGGAAACAAGGGAACTGCAATTGTTTGCATCGGTAACGGTGACTGTGTAAATAGAATAGGAGGAAGGTTGTTGTGTTATAGAACTGGTTTGTTGTCCGCTGCTCCATAAAAAATTATAAGGACTTATTCCGCCGTTTGCACCTGAAGTGAGTGTTGCTGTTTGGCCAGCACAGATAGAGAAGTAAGAATTAATATTTACAATAAGTTGTGAGGGTTCTGTTACTGTTACAGAGGTAGTGCGTATACAATTATTATTATCGGTGATTGTTGCCTGGTAAATCCCTGCTGGTATTCCTGTAGCATTACTTGTATATTGATTGGGATTTGTATTCCATTGATAGTTGTACCCCGCTGTGCCACCTGCAATTGTAACTGATGCTGATCCTGTGTTACCTCCGAAGCAAAGAGCGTTAGTTGCCGTTGTTATAGAGGTGATCATTGAAGGTTGGGAAATAGTAAATGAGATAATATCGTTACAGCCATTGTTATCTGTAATGGTGCAGGTGTATAGCCCAGCGCAAAGTCCATTGGCCGTTGCTGTGTTTTGTAAATTATTCCAGTCATATGTATATGGGGTTGTTCCTCCATTACCAATAACAGAAATTGATCCATCGCAGTTTCCGAAACAGCGCGCATTGGTTATGGCCTGACTTTGCGCTGTAACGCCTGGATTATTTCCAATGTTTATAACTGCTGATTCTGTGCAGCCGTTGACATCTGTAACAGTAACATTATATATTCCCGCTGTAACATTTGTAATATTTTGTGTTGTAAGTCCTGTGTTCCAGGTATAAGAATACGATCCTGTTCCGCCATTTGGATTTACAGTTGCCGATCCATTCGACTGGCCGCAGCTGGATGCGTTTGTAACAGTATTCAATACGAGGGCGGGCGGTTCTGTAATGTTTACCATGCCATTTATTGTACATCCACTTGCATCGCTTACTGTTACACTATAAAGTGCCGCTGAAAGATTGGTGACAAGCGCTGTTGTATTTCCGGTACTCCATAAATAAGTATATGAAGCCATGCCTCCGCCAATTACGGCATTCAGGGTTCCGGTAGAAGTTCCGACGCAATTTGCGGGTTGAGAAATAACCACGATATTCAATTGGTTCGGTTCTGTAATTATAATTACTGTATCAACTGAACATCCGCTTCCATCAGAAACGGTTACGCTGTATGTATTTGCAGTTAAGTTTGAAATGGTTGTTTGTGTTGTGGTTGTTCCATTCGACCACGAGTAGGTATATGTTGATGAAGAAGATCCCGCACTTATAGCTACCGTGGCAGTGCCATCATTTCCATTGTAACAACTAACATCTGTTTTAAGAGCAGTGATAGAAGTGGTGCAGCAGCCAACGCTTGAAACATTAACTGCCATTGTAATTGAATCCATGGGACAGCCAACAACAAGTTTTACATTGTATGTTCCGCCTGTTGCATAAATATGTGTTGGATTTGTGAGAGTAGAAGTTGTTCCGTCACCAAAATCCCAGAACCATGAATTGAGTGGTGTCCATAATCCGCATTGATTCGTAGTATCGGTAAATTGAACGGGAGTGTTGCAGCTTAGGTTTGATGAAACAGTATATCCTGGTGTAATTTGTGGAATGAATTTGAATAGAACAGGCTGATCACTTGAATTACCTCCGTTTAATTTTGTTACTTGGTAAGCTCCCGGTGTTGTAGGAAAATCAGGAGAGTGAGAAGTGCATGATGCAATAACTTCTTCGGGGCAAGTCCCTCTTACAATAACTTTTGGTTCATAATAATCTGCCGAACTTCCTCCCATGTAGGTTGAGTACAGTAGTGTGTTTCCTGAAGTGTTAAGCTTGCTGATAAAAACATCAGGCACATACATAGCGCTGTTGAATGTAACATTATAAGCGCATGATGTTGTAGGATATGGATTTGCATTTATTGTGCCTGAATAATTCTGGCTAAAACCTGCAACAAAAGCTTCACCGATAGAATTGACCGCTATTCCATGAGCCCAATCATCATTTAATCCTCCAAGGTAAGTTGAATATACCAAGGCTGTACCAGTACTATTTATTCTTAATGCATAAGCATCATAACGCCCACCATTAAAAGTTACATCGTAAGCACCCGGAGTTACAGGAAAACTATTTGTTGGCCCTATCCATGTTGCAGTGTTACCGGTGATGTATGCTTCATCTGCGGAGTTAATGGCAATAGCTTGCGCATAATCATAATCGTTACAACCAATAAATGTTGAATATATTAATGTGTTTCCTGCAGCATTCATTCTGGTTATGAAAACATCTGAATTTCCATTAAAGGAAGCATCGAATGCTCCCGCAGTAGTTGGAAATGTTCCATTTGTAGAACCTGTGATAAAAGCTTCACCTGATCCGTTTATCGCAATGCCATATCCATAATCTCCTGCACCACCGCCAACATATGTTGAATATATAAGTGAAGTACCTGTTGAATTTAATTTTGAAATAAATGCGTCGGCTCCGCCATTTGGTGAAGTGTCATATGATCCGGCTACCGTAGGAAATCCTGATTGTGCATTTCCGGTAATGAAAGCCTCGTTTAAATTATTTACTGCAATGTCTATACCTGAATCCCACCCAGAACCGCCAAGGTATGTAGAATAAATAAGTGCGGTGCCGGTGCTGTTGATCCTTGCAACAAAAACATCAAATGCGCCGCCTCCATTATTTGTCTGGATGGCACCTGTTGTTACAGGAAAATTGGGAGAACCGGTAATGCCTACAACGAAAGCTTCTCCAGCCGTGTTAACTATAATTCCTTTTACCATATCATTGCCTGATCCGCCTAAATAACTAGAATAAATAAGAGTAGAACCTGTCGCGTCTAATTTAAATGCGTATGCATCACCATAAGGGCGACCCATGTTACCATTGAAGGTATTATCAAATACTCCTGCTGTAGTTGGAAAAAAATCACTGTACCAACCACCGCCATAAATATTTCCCTGGTCATCAATGGCAATGTCATATAAATATCCGTCACCACCCGGGCCGCCGCCAACATAAGTTGACCATTCGAGAGTAACTGGATCAATGATTAAGTCTTGTGTTTGATCATACTCTTCACCAATGTTAAAAGAAAAGGTTGTTGCGTCTATCAGTTTGTATTTTACTTTTACTTCAGATTTTTTTCCATTAATAATTTGGTATGATTCAGGGATTTCCTCAATAAGTATTCCCCAAGGAGTTGTAATTTCAAGTTGGCCTTTAGTGTTGATCGATAGATTTTTTATTCCTTCACAGGTAAGTTGAAGCTGATTTGCATTCGCGCCTTTATGGACCAGGTAGTCGTATTTTAAATTTTTACCAGTACTATAATAGTTAACATCTATTCCGGGATAAATGTTCTGATAATTTACTATTCGGTAATCGGGAACATTGATATGGTGTTTTGATGCATCACTTCCATATAAATAATTAGCGTGGCTATCTTCCTCGCCATTAGCTGAAATGATTGCTTCGGGATTAGCATTTTTAAATAGAAGATTCCAGATGAGATAATCTTTTTTTCTTAGTTCCGTTTTTGAGTGTTCAGGTGAGTTTTCGTCAGACGCTTCTTCACGGATAAAGCCCATACTTAAACCATTCTTCATAAAATTTACATTTGCACTCCACCCCGGGGAAGATCCACGGTAAATAATATTGTCTTCCCATTGCCCCATGTTTTTCCTAAAAAACACCGGAAGTTTTTCAATGTTTGTTAAATATGTTTCTTTTGATGGAGTTGATTTTGGATTAGTTGCTGCATTGGATAATTGTGCATTTACGGCAAATTGAAAACACGAAATCAAAACAAGTGAAATTATTGTTTTGAAACCAAGCCTTATTTTAGATATCTGCATCATGGGGTTGCTGTCTGAAAAGGATCGTTTTATTATTCTGAATTTAGCGCTCGTTTGAACGTATCACAATACCATTTTTTGTCATTATTAGTATTTTAATTACTATATTGGCGCTTAAGTTTTATTATAAAATACTGAAAATCAGTAAATTGCAGTAAATTTTATATGTAAAAACCTTAGCAAGATCAGCGCTCACAAAACCTATGAAGAAGGACCAATTATTTGAGTTAATTAAGTCGCTAAAAGCAAGTGATAAGCGGAATTTTAAAATTTTTGTATCAAAACAAAATGGAGAAAAGAATTATTTAAAATTATTTGAAGCGATAGATAAACAGGACGACTATGATGAAACATTGATCAGAAAAAAGTTCGCAAAGGAAAAATTCGTTCATCAACTTCCGGTCGCAAAAAATTATTTGTACAAACTGGTATTAAAAAGTCTTGAGATATATTATTTGAGCTCATCCACTATCTTGCGAAGCCACCTTAATCAGATCGAAATATTATTTAATCTGAACTTGTTTGATCAGTGTGAAAAATTATTACAACAAACGAAAAAGCTTACCCAAAAATTTGAAAATAATTTGTGTCTGCTCGAGCTTTTGTTCTGGGAGACAGAATTAATGAGGAGTCAATATTATTTTGGAAAAACAGAGCAGGATCTGGAGAAAAATTATTCGGAGAAGCAGAAGATTCTTGATGTATATAAGAATGCCATGGATCATTATAATATTCTCTCACATTTGCTGATCAAAGTTGTGAAAAAAGGGATAGCGCGATTGCCAAAGGACGTGAGGGAGTATAAAAGAGTAATGAGTCATCCGCTGTTACAAAAGGAGAGTGAAGCCAGGTCGAATGAGGCGCTGTTTCGTTTTTATACAAGTTACATTTCCTATTATTATGCGATCGACAAATCGGCATCTGCATATGAGTACTCTAAAAAAATAATTGCACTCATGGAAAAGAATCCGCATACTATTGAGGAAAGGATGCCTGCTTATATAGGTACGCTTAATAATGTGGTAATTTTTCAACATAATATAGGCATGCCGGTAGAGGTAGATAAAACAATAAATAAGTTGAAACAATTAAAGCCTTCTACGGAAAGGTCAAGTGCAGAGTTGTTTTATACAGTAAACAGTATGCAATTGGCTATTTGTTGTGAACGTGGAGAATTTGACAAAGGACTAAAAGAATTAAGTGAAATTGAAGTCGGGATACAAAAGAATGATACGAGGCATTCTAATAAAAGGCACTTGATGCTTCTTTATTATAATATTATTTGTACTTATTTTGGAGCCGGAAACTATTTGGCGGCAGTAAAATATGTTTACAAGATACTTAACAATAAAGAATTTGATCAAAACAGCCAGATCTATAATATAGCCAGGGTGCTTGCATTAATATGTCATTTCGAATTAAAAAATAATGAGTTACTCGAGTCGGTTGTGAAATCCACCTATCGTGACTTGTTAAGGGCAAATAAATTGTTTAAAGTAGAAAAACTGTTTCTGCATTTTATTAAGAAAAAAATGCCGCGTATAAAAATAAAGACAGATCTTATTGATGCGTTAACTGAGGCGAAAAAGGAATTAGTGGAAATTACAAAAGATCCGTTGGAAAAAAATGCATTTTATTCATTTGATCTTATTTCCTGGATCGATTCGAAAATTGAAGGAAGATCTTTTGAGTCAATTGTAAGGCAAAAGGCAATGAGCAATTTTGAAAACGCAAGAAAACAAAAATAACAATTAAGGTCTTCAGCAAATGCACTTTTGAAAAATTGATTTGTCATAATACCATTCTTTATTAGGGATGGTATGAGGAGCGTTCTTTGTGTTCCCTATTTTATTTCTTATCTGAGCCAGCATTTCATCAAGTTCGTTCAGTTTCGATTTAATGAATACCAGGTCATCATTGGAGAATTTCGCCTGTTCGGTAAAGGATATTGTGTTTGCTTTTCCTGCTTGCTCTATCCAGTTAATTTTAATTTCAGTTATGTTGTTCATGGTGTTTAAAAATTAATTCTTAACAAACATATCTGATAAATAATTTGCCAATGAGTTTATTCGATGAATACGGGTTTTAAATAGCCAAAATGAAAAGAATGATTTTTACCGTATTTTAATGCAGTTCGGCTATTATTTTGGCTAATTCACCGAATTTGTCTCAATACTAATGGAAAATCAATTAATTATGTATAAAATTAATTTGGGGCATTTTATGCTTGAATATTTAGCAGGAGTATATTTGTATTGTGAAAAGTAAAAAGCAAAAAAAGTCATCAAGTAAAGAGACAAAAGGTCGTAAGGTTAAACCCACCCCTTCAAAAATAAATAAACGAAAAGTTGTTAAAGTTATAGATGATAAATCAACATCCGAAAAAGGCTTGTTGAATAAGCTTCGCCGTGAAAACAATGTGCTGAAAAAGAGAAATGAGCTTTTGCTTAGGTCATGTGAATTTTCCCAATCAATTATTGCAACCATTCATGAACCATTATTGGTGCTGGATAATAATTTCCGGATAAAATCAGCCAATAAATCTTTTTATGAAAAATTTCTCGTTAACGAAGAGTCAATCGAAAATATGCTCTTATTTGACTTTGGGGATGGTCAGTGGAATATTCCGAAGCTTAAAGAACTATTATCAGATGTTCTTTCTAAAAATCTTGATTTTAAGAATTTTACACTTACCCATGATTTTTCCAAAAGTGGTGGTAAGAACATATTGCTGCTTAATGCGCATTATATTATTCAGAAGACGAGTTCACGACAATTGATTTTATTAGCTATTGAGGATATAACAGAACGATCTAATTATTATCTCCAGGAAAAAGCTCTTTTAAAAAGGGAAAAGGAAATCGCCGAAGAGGCTATGAAAGCGAAACAGAGATTCCTTTCCAATATGAGTCATGAAATAAGGACTCCAATGAATGCGATTATTGGATTTACGAATGTAATGTTGAGGACGAATTTGGATGATAAGCAGCGTGACTATTTAAATGCTATTAAAATTTCGGGTGATAATCTTATTGTTTTAATAAATGACATTTTAGACCTTGCAAAAGTAGACGCTGGAAAAATGTCCTTCCAGGAAATTCCTTTTAAATTATCAACTTCAGTCTCTTCAATGCTGCATCTGTTTGAGACAAAGATCATGGAAAAAGGAATTGAACTCGTTAAACAGTATGATGAGGATATTCCGGAAATTTTAATTGGTGATTCCGTACGTTTACATCAAATAATTTTAAACCTGATAAGCAATGCAATAAAATTTACTTCAAGGGGACGAGTAACGGTGAGTGTTCGCTTGCTTGATGAGAATGAAGAAAAGGTAACAGTGGGCTTTGCAGTTACTGATACCGGTATTGGAATTCCTGAAAATAGGTTGTTGTCAATTTTTGATGCTTTTCAGCAGGCTTCCGGTGATATATCCGGAACATATGGGGGCACTGGTCTTGGTCTTACTATTGTTAAACAATTGGTAGAAGCGCAAAAAGGAACGATAGCAGTTAAAAGTATTCTGGGGCAAGGATCAAATTTTAGTTTTATACTAACATTCAAGAAAGCGCCGATAGGGTATAGTTTGGAAGAGAATAATAAAGTAGGAAGGAAGAATCATCTATCTTCAAATATCTCTCATGCAAAAAAAATAAAGATTCTGGTCGTGGAGGATATGAAGTTCAATCAAATGTTAATGAAAACTATATTGGAAGATTTTGGTTTTCACATTGATTTGGCGGAAAATGGAAAGATTGCAATTGACAAAATAAGTGAAACGAATTATGATATTATCTTAATGGACCTGCATTTGCCTGTGATGAACGGCTTTGACGCAACACAATATATACGCAATAAAATAGATCAAAACGTCCCAATAATTGCTCTTACAGCGGATGTTACGACGATAGATTTTGAAATGTGTAAAGCAATTGGAATGAACGATTATATAACTAAACCCATAAACGAAGAGTTGCTTTATAATGTAATCACAAAATACATCGATGGTTCGATTAAAAAAAGAGATTTAAAAATAAAGGTTCTCGCATCTGATGAAAAGAACAAAATCGTTGATCTTGATAATCTCGAACATTTTGCAAAAGGGAATTCCAAAATAATGCTTGAAATGATTAACGTTTATCTTGAAGAAACGCCCCAATTGCTCAATTCCATAAAACTTGCTATTGAAAAGAGAGATTGGGAATCATTAAGAATGGCAACGCATTCAATCATGCCCTCTTTTGCTACTATAGGAGTGAAAGGTGATGCTGAAAGCCTGGTGGCCGAAATGCATGATCATGCTATACGTTTAAAGGATAATTGCAAATTGAACGCTGATGAATTATCAGCAGAAATTAGTGTGATAAATAATCTGCGTCTCAAATTAGAAAAGAACTGCGCAATGGCTGAAGAAAAATTGAAGCAGAATATTTTATTTCTTTCGCTAGAGTAAGCCTACTCTTTAATTTTTTCTGTAAAGTTTTTTACGCCTGCGCAGGATTTCCTCTCTTCTGGCTATATAAAATACTCTTTCAACGAATGTCCATCTCAATGATGATAAACTATAAATAATTTTGGTATAAATAACATCATAAAAAAACAAAAGTATGAAAAATAAAAAGGAAAGTGCGGCAACCGCAAACAGAGCAAAAAACAAAAGCAATCTCTCCATTAGGGAGGATCAGCATTACGATATTACAGAAGTAGGTGCAAAAAATGGTGGTCGTTCATCAAGAAAAACGACTCCGGCTCGAAAAGAAAAAGTTTCATCGAAAAAATAAAAAAGCAAATGGAAAAGGACACAAACCCTAATAAAGAAGATAATTCTGGCACTAAAAAGAATGCTGAAAATACTTCTCCCGAAAATAATTCGACTCAAAAGGAACAAAAGTCGCCAAGAATGCCAACAACCGAATTTCCCGATAGGGAGCCTGATGGTAATTCAAAAGATCCAAATGCTGAACAGATTAAAAAGGATCCAAAGAATGAGGAGATTTTAAATGAACAGGAGGATAGAAAAAAAGAGAAGACTCCACTTATGGACGAACTTTTTCTTTAAATAACAAACATATCACAGACATTTCGGGTTTACCCGGATGCCTGTGATTATTTTATCGATAAAAATGTCAAATACATCAAGATCCTGAAAATGAAATTACACATCAAATATATGGTGAGTGCAAAGTGCAAAGCGCAGGTTGAAGAAGAGCTCTTGAACTTAGGAATAGATTATGAGTCGATTGATCTCGGTGTAATAGAAACCAGGGAAGAAATTACAGAGAGTCAAAAGATAAGGTTGAAGAGAAATTTATTTAAATCCGGCCTGGAGTTGATTGACGACAAAAGAAGCATTTTGGTTGAGAGAACTAAAAGTGTGATCATTGAAATGGTTTATTGTTCCAGTGAATTTCCAAAAGAAAATTATTCCGATTATATAAGTAAAAAACTAAATATGGGCTATGGTTATTTGTCCAACATATTTTCTGAAGTTCAGGGTTTAACTATTCGGCAATTTGTAATTAATAATAAAATTGAAAAGGCAAAGGAATTATTGTTGTATAGAGGATTAAATCTGACGGAAATTTCCTATAGGCTAAATTACAGTAGTGTTGCTCACCTGTCAAATCAGTTCAAAAAAATTAATGGGCTTTCCCCTTCGTTATTTAAACGGCTAAATCAAACGAAAAATGTTGTTTAAAAATATTTTAACCGTATATGCTTACTTCCAATAGAAATATTTTAACTGCTACAAAGGAAATTTGGGAAAGGTATATTGCTACCGATAGGCATGTTGTTGCGAAAGTTGATGATACTGAAAGTGATATTTCTATTACTGATGAAAAAAAGGAGGTTGTTCCGGTTCAAGAGCCACCGAAAGAGTATAGCGTAAAAAGTTACCTGCTTATGTATGCTCTGCTTTTTATTTCGATGGGAATTTGTATGGTGGTGGGGTTTCTAAGTCTTGAGTTATTTAATTAAAGATTTTAATTTACCCGAAACTATTATGTTTTGCCTTTGGGCTATTAAAAAAGCCGTGTAGGCGAATATTAAATCACTGTTGTTGTGGGTGAGTTTAATTTAGCAATAAGTAATTACAAATGTAATGTCAACTAAGGAAAACAAATATGTATTTATTGTTGAGGATAATGAATTGTATTCCATGATGCTGGATTATATTCTTTCGCAAAACAGCACGTATCAATTTATAAGATATAGGACTGGAGAGGAATGTATTAAGAATTTGTATTTGGAACCATGCATAATTATCCTGGATTACGGATTGCCGGGTATAAATGGATACGAAACATTGTTGGAAGTAAAAAAACAAAAGCCCGGAACGCATGTCATTATTCTTAGTGTTAACAGAGATGTTGGGGTAGTAGAAAAATTGCTTAGAGCAGGTGCTGATGATTACGTTTTAAAACAGGGGCATGGTGAAACCCAAATCATTGAAAAAATAGAAACTATTCTGAAAAAGGATGCGGTAGATAAAAATATATTTAGGCGCATGAGAAACAAATCGGTGTTTCAAAAGGCATTGGTGATTTTGTTTTTCATCGTTTTGTCACTCGGTCTTTTGTTTTTCAAAGGTCAAATTTCATAAATATTAAGGTGATAGATAGAATAAGCATATCGGTTTTTATTGTTTTTGTATTTACATTCATTACGAGTGCCGACGCAAAGGATGGTACTATTGATATATGTAAGAGTGATTCGCTTTTGAAGAGTAAAAATGAAAGCAATGTAATTAAACACATTAGCAAAAAGGATTCTGTATTTAATTATTATGCAATGGCATTTAAAAAGGATAAAGAAGGTGATTATGTTAATTCGGTATTTTATTATACAAAGGCTTTGGAGATCGACTCTAATTATGTAGATGCTTATTTACGAAGGGCAGAAGCAAAGAAGCAACTGTTGGATTACAAGAGCGCTTTGGCAGATTACGACAGTGCCTTGAAATTGAAATTAACCTGGGAAGAATCATATGAAGTGTATTTTAATAAGGGAGTTACTCTAGCGTTGTTATCAAATCTGAAAGAAGCAATGGCAAATTTTAACTATTCGATAAAACTAAATCCGGAGTTTGCTGATGCATATTTTAACAGGGGTTTAGTTAAAGGCAGGATTGGTGACTATCCAGGTGAACTAAATGATATTAATAAGTCGATTTCACTGAATCCTATGGATCCCGATGCATTTAACAACAGAGGTATTGTTAAAAGTTTAATGGGTGATTATGAGGGTGCGCTGAAAGATTATTCGCAGGCAATACAATTAGATGAAGCAAATGGCTCTTTCTATTTCAACAGAGCTCTTATTAATTATGAAACGAAAGAATATATTTTGGCTCTGAATGATTTTAATAAAGCGATTTCGTTAAAGCCCGATGCTGAAATATATAACCGTAGAGCAAATGCAAAATGCAGACTAAAGGATTTCAGAGGAGCATTTGAGGATTATAATAGTGCAATAAAAATGCAGCCAAATTATTATATCGCTTATTTAAACCGAGGTTTCTTGAAGTATGATTTAAAAGATTATAAATCTGCAATTGAAGACTTTAGTGCGGCCATTAAGTTAAAGCCGGATTATTCTGTAGCATTTTATAACCGTGGGCTTGCAAAGGGCAAAATTGGAGATCATAAGGGAGAGATCGAGGACTATACATTGGCAATTGAATATAAGCCGGATTACGATCATGCGTATGCTAAAAGAGGGATGGCAAAATATCAGCTTGGCGATTTAAGCGGCGGCTGTAATGATCTAAATAGTGCAGTTAAGCTGGGAAGCGCAACGGCATATGATAACATAATTCAATATTGTAAATAAATTTATTTTAGGTATGAAAACTTGTTTTTTGTTTTGGTTTATTTTTCTTTCACAGCTTCTCAATTGCGTTGCGCAAATTATTGTAGACGAAGCTCCAAGGTCATTGTATTATGAAAGAACAATGCGAATTACAAAATTAAAAGATCTGAAGGACATGAGAGATGTCTTCCATTATGATAAGTTACTATTGGGCAGAAATAGAATAAGCGGAAATATCTCATATAATACGGGAAGAGTTTTAATTGATGATGGAGAAAAAGTTCATGATGAATATAGAAGTGCGATAGGCTGGTTTACACGAATAAGATTTTTTGAAGAGTTTAGTTTTAACACTACGTTTTATAAGGATTTTAATCCCGCTGCCGCTGCACGATGGACTTCTAATTATACTTATTCGTTGGGTAGATATCATTGGAAATCTAATAAGTTTAATTATGGATATGAAAATTATCTCAATAACAGGTATGGCGACAATTTTAAAACGTTCGGCGATAAATTTATGGAGGGTTATTATTTTGTTTCTTATGGCCAGGCATTACCGGAGAAGTTAATGCAAAGAATTAAAATTGATGAAAGTACCAATTTTAAGTTTACCTATTTCGCTAGATATTCAATAAAATACAGAGATAAATTTGACGTTATGCATGGTGGATTATCATCTGGGAAATTAACCTTGGGTGCAGGTTTCAGGTATGCCATACTTAGAAATATTTATGTTGAATCTGCTGTTTACGCATATCCTGAAGAAATAAAAAAACAGCCTTGGGATCCCGACTATACTTATGGTTTTGGATACTTTGACTGGCGATCCTTCCGACTTTCGATTACTTATGGCAACTGGGCGGTTAATCGGTTTCCATGGAACAAAGCAGATTATCCGAGATATAATTTTATGGATGGGAATTTTAGGTTTATAGCAAATTGGATATGGTAAATGTAAATTCTAAGTTATGCTTGATTGTTTGTACAATTGTAATATTTCATATTAAAATTTATGCACAACTAAAGTATGTGGTAGAAGACTTTGAAGGTTTTGCGGATGGTGCAGCCGATTTAAAGCCTAATGGAGTTTTCGCATTTGGTAATATTCAGGCAACTGTTGATTACAATGAAAATAAAAGCGGAAAAAGTGAGTACAAAGGGCAGCGCTTCCTTAGAGTAAGTAAAAGTGGTAAGCAAGAGTTTGGTGGATGGGGAAAAGGGATAAGTTCATATGTTGAATTGGATGCAAACAAGGATTATTTAAATTTTTATTTTTTTCAACCAGTATCAAATGATACAACCAGTATTAAAATTGAATTGCAGGAGGACGACAATGAAAATGGTAGCTACGAAATGGCCAGTGACGATTCATGGGTATATGAGCAAAAACTTAATGAGAAAAATTCATGGAACTTAATATCAATACCATTAAATAAATTTAAGAGAGCCAATAAGGGAGGTGATGGAATATTTAATATTAATTATAAACAAGGAAAATTACTTTGTCTGGTAATTAGCTTTATATCGATGGGAAAGCAAAGAAATGATCAAGTCTGGTCATTTGATTTTATTTGTTTTTCAAGAGGTAAATTAATTACAGGAACAAATAGTTTAGATGCACCATCAGCTTTGAACGAAGATTTTTGTAATCTGGGTATTTGGTCTAAAGAGGGGAACACAGCAGACTTTTCAGAAATCCCCTTGAATTTTGAGAATGCATTCAAATATGGTACAGATAAAAAACTGGGAGTAGTACATTTTTTTCAACCCTTTGCATTTGATGGTGGTAACACCCAAAATTCTTATCCGTCGATTGAAAAAATAAATGAGATCATCCAGCGGGGCTATATCCCAATGATTACGCTCGAGGATCATTTCGTTAATGCAAAACCAAATGTTAAGCAGCCGAATCTTTATAGTATAGTGGAAGGCCATTTTGATCCTTTCTTTAATAAATGGGCAAAGCAAATAAAAGAGGTTAATGGAACGGTTCTCTTAAGAATATTGCATGAGTTTAACGGTGATTGGTACCCCTGGTGTATTGCCAATAATGACAAAAATCCGGAGTTGCTGATCAAAGCATACAGGCATATCTACGACATTTTCAAAATTCAGCAAGTGTCAAATGTCAAATTTATCTGGTGTCCTAATTCTACTTCTTTTCCACAGGAAAAATGGAATTTTATTATGGATGCTTATCCGGGTGATGAGTATGTGGATTATGTAGGTTTAGATATTTATAATGGAGCAGGGAAGGGTATTCCGCTATGGAGATCTTTTCGAAAGGAAGGAATTGAAAATTATTTTGTTTTAACTCAATCATTACCAAAAAAAGCATTGTTTGTCTGCGAGGTCGCGTCAAGGGAGCGTCAACAATATGAGCCGCCATCTTCACAAGATAAAGTAGAATGGATCAGGCAAATGAGTCAGGCGCTTACAAGTGATATGTCGAAGATTAGATTGTTAACGTGGTTCAGTGAAAAAGGGTCCTTTAAGATCAATTCCTCCAACAACGCACAGGGGGCGTTTCTAAATTATATTTTAAAGGATAATTACTTTAAATCAGGAACAAAACATATGTATTCGATGTTTGACAATTAGGTTATGTAATGAAGAAAAAAATTCTTTTAATTCTATTAGGATTTGTTGTTAACCTATGCCTATTAAATGCTCAGGAAACAGATACTATTTGTAACCTGGAAGAAGCGGACGATAATTCTTTTCTAAAGATTTTTCCTAATCCAACAAAGGGTACTTTCCAGATTGTTTATGGTTCTGCAACGAGTTGCCCTCCCGCTGGTTGGGGAGGTATAATTATTGTAAATATTATTAATTCAAAAGGAGAGACGGTTTACACTGAAGCTATTTTGAAATTCGAAGGTGAATATGATCAAACGATTGATCTTAGTGGTTTTGAAAAAGGGACCTATACTATCCAAGTAGTTGCGGGTAAAAGGAAGAAAACCAGACGTGAAATTTTGGAATAATTTTTAATGCCATTTTTGGTGTAAATTAAGTCCATTCTAAATTCTTAGAATGGACTTAAAAGAAATTTATTTTTATCTGCTTTCCTGTTTAGCTGTTCTGATGTTGGCTGTTCTGCCGGAAATATCGATGCAATCGCCTTCTTTCATTTGTAAAGTCTTACCATCTTTTCTTTTTACAGTGCCGTCCATCATGACAATAGTACCGTCTTCCATTACCATTTCTTTATCCATTATGGCCATTTTTCCATCAACCATCATCATCATTTTTCCGTTTAACATTTTCATTGCACATTCCACATTTGTAGAATCTTGTTTTGGATTTTCCTGGGATACATTTTTATTGGGTTGCGGTTTATATTTATCATCCATGTAATTACCATCCGGTTTTGGACGTACGGAATCGGTTTGCGCGAATGAGCTTAAATAAATTGTAGCGAGTACGCATGTTAAGATTATTTTTTTCATTAGTGGCTTGTTGTTTAATTATTCGGAGTTTATGTTTTCATGACTTACTTATTCCTCCTATTTAATAAGTCAGTCATTTTTAAAGATGTTTAACTTTTCATGGTTCGTGACATTAATATCAAGAGTTATTTTTCCATTTTTAAGTTCCCTTTCGTATCTCCTGGTTTTATCTTCAGGTATGCTATAGCCAACTAGAGCTCCCATTAGGCTTCCCGCAGCAGCTCCGGCACCAGCGCTTGCCAATCCTCCAATGAGAGGCCCTGATATAATTATGTTTAGGCCAGGAAGAGCAAGCTGACTTCCTGCGGCTGCGATAATTCCTAAAGCGAGTCCGACTAACCCACCTATAATGGCGCCGCCTCTTGCGCATTCTTTAGCTTTGGTCCCAATAATAATTTCTGAATTGAAGCTATTTAAATATGGTCTGCTACTTTCTTTAGGATCAAGAATATTAATTTTTCCTTTTGAATAACCTTGTCGTGTTAATGTATTATAATATCTTTCAGCACTATCACTAAATAGTCCCGATAATATCCTGTCTCCTGGCTTTAAAAAATTTTCGGATTCTTTGTCGTTTACCATTTTATAATTTTTATTTATTTTATTTTTTATAAGACCTAATTACTGAAATAGTTTTTCCTAAAATGACCATTAGTG
>CAZQIC010000006.1:39376-87561 GCA_964593555.1 uncultured Bacteroidia bacterium
GTAATAAGCATCCCAAGGCTGAGTCCGCTGGAATAATTACTAGCCGCTACCGCACAAGAACTCAGGGAGAGCGAACAAAAAATTGGTATTAAAAGTTTATGATATTTTTTCATGTTGTATTATGAGCAAATTTATTCATTGGATGAATAAGATTCATCAATATTCGGTGAACAGCTGCTTTATATAGCTAAGACTGAAATAAAAAAGATTAAATAAATTGCTATTAAAATTTAGATAGGGAATTGTTTAAACTTGCTATTGTATTACAAGTTTTCCGGTTGTTGCATTGTTGTCAACCGTTAGCTGATAAAAATAAATTCCTGGCGGAATTTGATTTCGCTCAAAAGTGAGATTGTATTCTCCGGCGGGTTTGTGTTCATAAATTAATCTAGACAACTCTTTCCCTAAAGGGTCAATTATTTTCAAAGAAACATTTCCATCTTTGATTAAGTGTATTGAGAATGTTGTAGATGATTCAAATGGATTTGGATATATATGTACTTTGTTTTCTAGGTTGTTATTTGTTACAAATGGCATAATGCAGTTTCCTGAAATAGACGCGTCCATCCAGGCAATTCGATTTGTTATCCAAGATTTTAAATCACTTATTTCTGTTTGATACGTTGCATTTAACTGATTTTGTGGATTAGGAAAGATGTAAGCTCCCAAAATTGGCCATTGAGTAAAATTCCGCTGTTGTGATTCATTTAATACAAGTGCAGTTGAATCTATATAGGTATAAAGATTATTTAATTTGAGAATTCCCTGCCTTAGTTGTGTCCATCTGCAGTAAACCTGGTTTACAAAATTACTGTCCTGGTAAAGTTTATCCCACCATGTTGGACATGGAAATGTTGTGTCCGCCATTTGATATTCCCAGCCATTAGAAGAAAAGGAATTTCCATAGTTACAGTTATGCCAGGCAAGATCATAATCCCATACAGGACCAATGTGTAGTTTACCACCATTGCTGATATTGTCCTTATATAAATACGTACTTAGTCTGTAAGCATCAACATTTTTACTTAATTCATTTATTAAAAAAAAGTCAACAAAAGAATTTGTCTCAATGTATTTGGGATAGCCGTTTATCTGATCTGCAAAAGACGAAGAGTTCATTGTGTTTTCAAAGTTGTCCATGTAATTTTTAATATATGCCTTCTGTTGTACTGTAATGTCTGTGTCCTTTGGATAAACGTACTCATAATAAAAATGTGAATTGGTTGGCGAGTTGCCCGGAAGTAATGAATACCATCCTGCTTCATCTGCGCGATCGATTTTTAGAATATATCCTCCGGTAATATTTGGACTCGCGTTGTCGTTCTTAGTAAGTTTTGAGATGTCAATTCTTGATGCACCTCTCTTAGGTTTTTCTAAGAGAGTATAAACACCCCTGTATTCTCCATTTATAACAACTTCAACAAATTTGAATCTTGGTGAATAATTTCCCATTCTCCTGAATAAATCATAGGTGAGAGGAATTCTCAGCAGACTTTTATCCTGGTAGGCGGCAATTAAGCACCAGTCGCTTTCCGGAGGCATGCCCAGGAGCGGGACATTTAAATCACTTCCACTTGCGTCTTTTGTTTCAATGCTATAGGGTTTTTTCTCAAAATTTTTACTGCTATTACCCCTAAGATTAATTTTTATTTTTCCGTTGTAATTATTCCATGTGTCTGTGGTATGATTTCGGCTGGAACCATTGTAAATAATTCCCATGTTTGCAATTATACCAGTATCAGATAATAATTGACTACCGGTATTAATAATCACTATTGGTAAATCCGAGGAGGTGAATTTTAAATTGGGATGTGGAGAATTACCAAATCGTATGCTCCAGCTTATCAGGTTACCGGAATTAATAAATGCTAAATAATCTTTCACTATAAGTTTCCATGTTCCATTCCCTGTTTGTCCGTTATTAAACCTTCCTAAATATCCAATGGGCTTAAAGCTGCCATTATAAGGGGCTTGCGCTAATGTAATTGATGAGCCAGCCGTATTGTTAAAACAAGTATTTGTATAATTCGTGTCTTTGCAACTACTTCCGTCAGTCAATTGAACAATTGTTCCTGATGGGGATTGAAGAAAAATACTTAACTCCTGGACAGTGTGGTGAGTTATATTAATGCAAACTTCTTCAAGGCCAAAAGCGCTGTCGAGCTGAGATTGACTCAGGCCAGATATGTTTAGATTAAAATATGTATTTACACCATTGTTAAGAATAGAACCTCCGCCTCCGGTAAATAGTTGAGCCCTGATAGTTAATAATATAAAAGAAAAAAAAAGTGTAAAGAGTCTTTTCATTAATTAAGAGTGGCGCTATTAAGTTTAGCGTCAATACTTGTTGTAGCGTGGGGAACACTTTTTAATCTTTCTTTTGCAATTAATTTTCCTGTAATCCTGCAGATCCCATAGGTTTTATTTTCTACTCTTATCAATGCGTTGTATAAGTGCTGAATGAATTTTTCCTGTCTTGCTGCGAATCTTGCCGTTTCTTCTTTAGATAATACATCGCTTGCATCTTCGAGTAACTTAAAGGTTGGTGATGTGTCGTTGGTTCCATTGTCATCGCGAAGTGATAATATGTTTTTATAAAGCTCATAATCAACTGTTGCCTTCTGAAGTTTTAAAAGGATCAATTCTTTGAATTCCAATAACTCTTTATCAGAGAATCTTGAACGTTCGTCAATAATTTTGGGAGTGATATTTTGCTCTTCATTAGACTGGTCCTTTCCGTCTATTACTTTTTTAACGGATTTATGCGGGATGTTTTTGTTTTGCATGACGTTCTTCATAAATTTTTATTCTTTTAATTGCGATTGTTTTTTCTTTTTATTAATGTAATAATTAACGAAAATAAATCAGTCTATTCGTGTTTTCTTTTTTTTTCGGCTAAAACGCATTTTTAATAGCCAAAAAATGTTAAATGATCGTTTGCGCCATAACATTAGTGTAACATTTGCGTAATAATAGATCGATCGCTAAAAGGGTCTTTATAATAGCCCAGGGAATTAAAAGAGAAGTTGGGAAGTCTTAGAAAAATAATCACTAAAAATAATATTATGGAAAAAATAAAAGAGATGGTTAAGAAAAGTGTGTTGATTTTCGGATTGTTTTTCATTGTAGAAAATAGTTATTCTCAAACAATTTCGAATCATTTTTTTGGAGAAAACGCATGGATGCCAGATACAATTGGAAATGCTAAGGCATGTCAGGAGCCTCCTTGTATTTTGAATGGAAAACTTTATGAACATTGGGATGATATAAAGAGCAGTAATGCTTCAGTCATTCGTTTTGGTGGTATTGCAGCGGATAGAAATATGCCAACAAATTATCAATATATCAGGATGATAGATTCTATTCGTTCGAATGGAATGGAACCAATTATTCAGGTTCCTTTTCATATGAACCGATATAGCGCACAACAAGCTGCAGATATCGTTAGGTATATTAATATAACAAAAGGTAAAAAAATTAAGTATTGGGTAATCGGTAACGAACCGGATTTGGGTTATTCTTACACCAAGGCTGCACAAATCGCTGCTTATTTTAAACCATTTGCTTCAGCGATGAAAGCAGTGGATCCATCGATTCTTACAGTTGGTCCTGAGTGTGCGTGGTTTAATCAATCAATAATAAATGGATTGACAAATCCTAATGGGCCAGATGATATTACAGGTAAAGATGCATCAGGTAGATACTATTTGGATATTATTTCATTTCATACATATCCATTTAATGGGTCCCAAACAAGGGATCAGATTATTTCAAAATTAACATCTACAGGCTCATTGCAGGATAATTTAGTTTATTTAAATTCTCGTATTGCGGCATGTAATTCAACGCATGGTAGAACCGGTGCATCCGCTCTTAAAACTGCAATCACAGAGGCGAATATTAACTGGCAAAACAATTCCGGTGACAACTTAAATGGAACAGGTGCTAACAGTTTTATTGGCGGGCAGTTTATTGCTGAGATGATGTGTGTTGGAATGAAGAATGGGGTAGACTTTATTAATTTGTGGAGTGTTGTCGAAGGAAATTCTACAGCTCTTAATATTGGTTATATCGATCCTACGACATCCAATAAAAAGCCAGGTTATTACCATTTTAAACTTTTAGCAGAGAATTTTAAAGGAAGTTTTGCAAATGGAACTTCCAATAAATCAAATGTTAAATCGTATGGAAGTAAAAATGGGCAACAGGTATCTGTTTTGATTATGAATCAGGATCTTAGTAGCAGCTATAATTATGCATTAAGACTAGATAATTCAACTGTGTCGGGGAGTAACTCATTAAAAATAAATATTGATGCTGGAGTTGCAAAACAGTATGATGACGTAATTCCAAGTCAATCTACTGTGTTACTTATTTTTAATTCGAATGGAGCATTAATAAAGAAGTATGAATATTCATTAACGGTTCAGGCCATAGCTAATCAACCTCCTACTATTACGAATTACCAGGTTGCTTCAAATAATAACCCTGGGACGGGAGAACGTCCTTCTCAGGAATTTTCAGGTCTGGATAACTTTGAGGTGAATGTATTTCCAAATCCATCGGCGGGAAAATTTGTAATTGAATCGTCGAATGCTAATAACGGAGAGCAGGAGTATGAAGCCAAGTTGTTCAATATAATGGGCCAGGAGGTATATAACAGAAAATCTGTTTTTCAGAATGGGAAAGATGAGATTGAATTAGATCCTGATATTGCCAGCGGTGAGTATATACTAAGAGTAAAAGAAAATAGGACGGATATCTATTCTGTAGAAAAAATTGTGATCCAAAAATAATTTGATCTGAATGTTACAATAAAAATCCCATTGCATTTTGCAATGGGATTTTTATTTAAAAGAGCTTATAGCTATTTTGAAATAGCCATTTTAATTGATTGTGAAGTTCCGTCTTTTACCAATGTGCAAAAATAAATTCCATTAGGAAGATTTTCTGTTATAATTGGGATAGAGTGGAATCCTTCAGTCATATTTTGATCTGGTAATGAAAGGGCTACTTTGCCGAGTAGATCATATAATTTAATTGATACTAACCCTGGTGTGCTCAGATTAAATCGTATGTTAGTATTTTCGTTCGCTGGATTAGGGCTATTCTGGTAAAGCTTGGCGGAGGCAGTATTTACTTTAATTCCCACATGATAATTAACTAATTGTGGACCAACCAGGCTATCAAAATACATTGTATCCCTTGCAGAAGAATTAGGATGAAAAAGTAAAACTACTTTATCTATTTGTGTTGGTAATACAAGGCTGCCAATCGGTGATTGTAAATAGTCAAACGTGATGTCTTGCCAGGCATTTTGAGCTGTGGTGGTTGCATTATAGACACTGTGAATTCCGGTGGGATAGGTATCGTCACTTTTTATTCCTAACTGTAATTCTACAAGTGTACCAATTGCTGCCGATGAATATAATTTCATAGTGATTTTAGGAGCTAATGGTAAGTTGCTTGCATATGTTGTAATGTCACTCAATGTTGTATCTGGATAAATTTTAATATTATCATACATTGCTGTATCCCTGATGTATTTTGCGCAGGTTAAACTGTTGTTGATAAAATTTGAAGCCGGATTAGTGGCCATCGAGTCAATGACTCCATTATGAAAGCCAAAAGTTATGACTTTTGTTCCTTCGAAATCACAATAAGTTTGTTGTCCGGATATACGTTGAACCATTAGAAAGATAAAAATAGTTAGTAGTTGTTTTTTCATAATTAAATTATTTGTTGGTTATTAATAAGTGCCAATATTAAAAAAATGGTAAAAATGGCCGGATAGTAATTCGTTAATGGCGATATTTCCATCGCTTAAAACCTAAACTTTATGGCTATTTAACTTAAGAAATTTATTTCAACGATGAAAAATAGCACCTAAACGAAAACAAAAGTGTTGTTCTTTGGTATAGTATAGTTTTGAATTAACCAATTGTAATAGAAATGTGTTTCTCGGCCACAGTAAGTTTTAGTGCTGGTATTGTATTAGGTATAACGGGTGTAGTAGCTATAAAAAAGATGGAATCTCCAAAGCAGCTTGCATTCGCGATTATTCCTTTTTTGTTTGCGTTTCAACAATTTATTGAAGGGGTTTTGTGGCTTGCTTTAATGCACGACGAGTTTTCGTATTTAGCTTCTTTTGCGACATACGTATTCCTTTTTGTTGCCCAGATTATCTGGCCTGTCTGGGTGCCATTTTCTATTATGTGTCTTGAGAATTCTTCGGGAAGAAAAAAGGTTTGTTTTGTAATTCTTGCAATTGGAATAATGCTGTCATCATATTTAACCTATTGTTATTTAACTAATCATGTGTCAGCTGAAATAAGCAACCATCATATAAAATATAATGTTGCTTTTCCTGGATTATTTGGTTTGACATGGCTAACCAGGCTATTTTATTTTATACCCACTGTGATTTCTCCTTTTATTTCTAGAGTAAGAGGTATGAGGCTTGTAGGAACTACTCTTATGCTATCATGTCTTATAACCTGGTTGATTGCAGCGAATTATTTCATTTCAATATGGTGCTTCTTTGCCGCTATCATTAGTATAATAGTGGCCATGATATTAGCAAGATTGCCAAGATCCCTAAAGTATAGTATACAGACGGTTTAAACACAATCCGATCTTGGATTATCTAATGGACTTTTACTCTTCCTTGTTCTTAAGAAAAATTTGGGCTAATAATTTCCTTTTTGGGCTATTGAAAATACCCAACCGACGAATACGCTCGCTAATGTTACTCAGTATAGAATAAGTTTACGCTTGGTGAAAAAAATCCAGTTAAATCAAAAGAATAGTATAAGTTAACAATGAAGAATGATCAGCCAAAGGTCCTAATGCTGGGATGGGAGTTTCCGCCTATTATAAACGGTGGTTTAGGTGTTGCGTGCCATGATCTTTCAACAGCAATGTCGAAGTTGGCTAAAATTACTATGGTGGTTCCAAAATCGAGTCCAGATTTCAAGGTAAAAAATATGAATTTGATCGGTATCAATAATATTAATGTTGAAACGTTCGATAACGCCTTCAGAAATGATATGTCTGATCTTCCTTTTGATCTTCAATCAATTCCTTTTGATCTTAATCCATATTATTCTGAAGGTGCAGAAGCTTCCGGAAGCAGGGGTTTAAATATGATGAGCGGAAAAGAAAAATTAGCCGCATTTAATATTGAAAATCTATATGGTGGTGATGTGATAAACAAAGTTTTTCAGTATGCTGATATCACTTCTGCTGTTGCTTCTGATATAGATTTTGATATTATCCATGCTCACGATTGGATGACTATGCTTGCAGGAATAAAAATAAAACAACAAACGGGCAAGCCCTTGGTAATGCATATCCATTCTCTGGAAGTTGATAGGAGTGGTGAAAATAGTAAAGGATGGGTTTATGATCTGGAGAAAAAAGGAATGGAGTATGCAGACTTACTTATGCCTGTGAGCAATTTTACAGCGGATAATATCAATCGCCATTATGGGATAAGCAAAAGCAAAATGTCTGTCATTCATAATGGAAGTGTTCCAGTCAAACCATTTAAGAGTAAAAGAAATTTTAGAGAGAAAACAGTCTTATTCGTCGGCAGACTTACCAGGCAAAAAGGTCCTGAAAAATTTCTCGATATAGCTTGCAAGGTTTTGGAAAAAAATCCTGACGTTAGATTCGTAATGGCCGGTGTGGGGGATTACTTTAAATCAATGTTAGAAAAGAGCTCCTATAAAAGTATTGGTAATCGTTTTCATTTGACCGGATTTTTAAATCAAGAAAGATTGCGGCATTTATTTTCAGTGAGTGATGTTTATTGTATGCCTTCAGTATCTGAACCATTCGGTTTGTCTGCCGTAGAAGCGGCTCATTTTGGTATCCCCTGTGTAATTTCAAAACAATCTGGTGTTGCGGAGGTATTGGGTGGCGCACTAAAGTTTGATTACTGGGATACAAACAAGGCGGCCAGTAATATTTTGAATTTACTTAACGATTCAGTTCTAAGAAAAAAAGTTGTGAATGACGCGTACAAAAATTTAAATAAAATTACATGGGACATTTCGGCTCATAAGATTGTAAATGCATATTCATCAAATCAATTTTACTAAATAAATATATTATGCCTTCTATTTGTTTTTACTTCCAGGTGCATCAGCCCTTTAGGATCAATAACTATTCTTTTTTCGACATCGGAACCTCTCATTTTTATGAAGATGACAAAAAGAATGAAGAAATTTTAAACAAAGTTGCGGATAAGTGTTATCTCAAAACCAATAAAAAGATGTTGGAGCTTATTCAGCGTCACAAGGGAAAATTCAAAATTAGTTATTCGTTGAGTGGAGTTGTCATTGAGCAATTTGAGAAATACAGACCTGATGTTCTTCAATCGTTCATTGATCTTTCAAATACTGGTTGTGTAGAATTTTTGGCTGAAACATATTCTCACTCGCTTAGTTTTATTTTTTCCAAAGACGAATTTAAAAGACAAGTAGAAAAGCATGCGAAGGTGATTAAAAAATATTTTAATCAGGAGCCAAAGATTTTTAGAAATACGGAATTGATTTATAATAATGAATTAGCCGTATTTATTGAAAATATGGGATACAAAGGTATTGTATGTGAAGGAGTGGATAGGTTATTGGGTGAAAGAAGTCCTAATTTTCTTTATAACGCTGTTGGAGCAAGGGACATAAAATTACTTCTGAAAAATTATCGTTTATCTGACGATATTGCTTTTAGATTCTCTGATAAGGGTTGGAAGGAGTTTCCTTTGACTACGGATAAATTCAAGAATTGGGTACATGATATAGCAGGTAATGGTGAAACAATTAATCTTTTTATGGATTATGAAACATTCGGTGAGCATCAGTGGGAGTCGACTGGCATTTTTAATTTTTTGGATCATCTGCCGGGTAGTATATTAGAGCATCCCGATTTTAGTTTTAAAACACCTTCCGAAACGATTGCTTCATATCCTGCAAGGAATATTTACGATTCACATAATTTTACTTCATGGGCGGATACAGAAAGGGATCTTTCTGCGTGGTTAAGTAATTCAATGCAACAGGAAGCGATTAAGAAGATTTACTCTCTTGAAAAGGATATTTTAGTTTACGGAGACAGTGCGTTGTTGGACGTATGGGAAAAACTTCAAACCTCTGATCATTATTATTACATGTGTACTAAATTCTGGAATGATGGGGATGTCCACAAGTATTTTAGTCCTTTTGATTCTCCTTATGATGCATATTTGTATTTTATGAATGTTTTCAGTGATTTGGAATGTACTTTAAAAAACAAAAAATTATCTTCAAAAAAATTAAGCTCTGAAATCTCCGTTGGGTCTTATAAAAGAGGGCGGAAAATGAAGAGAACAGGCGTTTCTGCGGTGCAAGCCATTGCACTTAGTTAAATTCTTTTTATAATAAATTGTGGAAAATTTTGACGACATGGTTTTTGAATAGAAATCGAGTAATGAATTCTATTTCAGCTAGTGTGGAAATTTTTTCCAGTACCCACTATTTTTTGTAACTCCTCCAAAATCAGCTGTAGATTATTTTTTTCTCGTGGCCGGTTAAGTTCAATTTTCAAAAATTATTTAAAAGTGAAAAAATGTTAAAAGGTTGATTCAGATACAACCTTAGGAAAGTAGTTGCGTTAAACAATGAGTCGCTGAAAGAAGGCTAATCATAGCCAGGAGCGGATACACAATAGCCCGGTATAATTATTGTTTAACTAAAACTAATGCCCCATGAGAAAAGCTATATACTTTTTTTGCACGCTGATAACTTACTCCTTTTTCTTATCCACATCTAATTCACAAACCATATCAAATAATTTTTTTGGTGTAAACGCCTGGATGCCTGATAGTGTAGGAACCAAAAAATACAACGGAAAGCTACATAAGCATTGGAGCAATATGCAGAATAGCGGAACAACTATTATTCGTTTCGGTGGAATTGCCCCTGACGAAAATAAACCGTCCAATTATCAATACATTAAAATGATTGACTCTGCGAGAACACACGGAATTGAGCCAATCATCCAGGTGCCCTTTAATAATTATCAGTATACAGCACAGCAGGCTGCAGATATTGTGCGGTATATAAATATTACAAAAGGTAAAAATATTAAATACTGGATCATTGCCAATGAACCGAATCTTGGATATTCCTATACCAGCGCCTCACAGGTAGCGGCATATTTTAAACCGTTTGCTTCGGCTATGAAAGCAGTTGATCCCGCCATTCTTATTATTGGCCCAGAGACTGCTGGTTTTCATAATTCAATTATAACTGGGTTAACTACGCCGGGTGGAACAAGTGATATTACAGGGAAAGATGCTGCCGGGAGATATTATGTTGATATTATTTCATTCCACAATTATCCGATGGGAAATGGAACAAGCAGCACACGGGCAAAACTCATTTCCAAATTAACAGAGACAAATATGTTGCAGGATAATTTAACCTATCTCAATTCAAGGATAACATCTTGCAACACTTATCACAACAGAACTGGAGCTGCCGCATTAAAAACTGCAATTACAGAGGCGAATGTGAACTACTTGAATCCTGTAAATGATGATATAAATGGCGTTGGATCCAATAGTTTTATAGGCGGACAATTTTATGCGGAGTTGATGGGAATAAGTTTAAAGAAGGGTGTGTCTTTTGTAAATCTATGGAGTTCCATAGAGGGAAATTCAAGCACAACCAATAAAGGGTACATTGATAATGTTAATTTAAATAAAAAGCCACTGTATTATCATTTCAAGTTAATGGCAGATAATTTTAAGGGAAATGTTGCTACATGCACCGATAATCAAACAAATGTTAAAACTTTTGCCTGTAAGGATGCGCAGCAAACAACAGTCATTATTATGAACCAGGATGCCGTTACAAATTTTAATTATGCAATAAGATTAAATACTGCATCAATTGCAGGCTCAAATTCTTTAAAAATAAATATCGATGCTGGTCTTGCTGTTGAATACAATTACGTAATTCCAAACCAGTCAACGGTATTACTTACATATAATTCTTCCGGAGTTCTGATAAGAAAATATGAGTATTCACTTGCTATACATGCCACTGCTAATATTCCTCCTACACGAACAGATTATATTGCGACGGCAAGTTCGTACAGCCCATTGGATAATTCGGTAAATGTTACAAAAAACTCAAACTTGGTACTTACTTTTTCTGAACCAATACTAAAAGGGGTAGGCAACATTATTATAAAAGAAGGTGGAGTGGTAAAACAAACAATACCTGTTTCAGGATCAAATGTTGTGACAGCGGGAAGCATAGTAACAATAAATCCGGCAGTTGATTTTACTCCTGGTTTACAAGTGAATATAGAGATAGCCTTAGGTGTATTTAAGGGTTTATCCAATAACAATTATTGGGGAATTGCAGACGCTACTACTTGGAATTTTACTGTAGCTCCAGCTGCACCTGTTGATATAACAGCTCCAACGGTTAGTTCTTATACTCCGGCTGACAATGCGACTAATATTTTAAAGAATTCAAATCTTGTTTTAACTTTTAATGAACCGGTATTAAAAGGATCGGGAAATATAACTGTTAAGGAAGGTGGACTTATAAAACAAACAATTTCTGTAACAAGTTCAAACGTAACCGTGGCCGGAAATACAGTTACAATTAATTCTGCAGATTTTATAAATGGCGCTTTGGTAAATATTGAAATGCCTTTGGGAATATTTAAGGATACTGCTAACAATAATTATGCTGGTATTGCAAATGCTTCTGCATGGAATTTTGCTGTAGTAACTCCTCCCGATACAACTGCACCAACAGTTGGTGCATATTACGTAGCTGATAACTCTGTAGGTGTAGTAAAAAATTCAAACCTTGTTTTAACATTTAGTGAACCGCTATTGAAAGGCACCGGAAATATTACTATAAAAGAAGGTGGAATAGTAAATCAAACCATCCCGGTATCAGGCGTAGCAGTGACAGTTACAGGCAATATTGTAACTATTAATCCATCTGATTTTACATATGGTGCAGTAGTGAATATCGAAATGCCTTCAGGAATATTTAAAGATACCGCGAATAATACATATGATGGTATAACATCGGCTACAACCTGGAATTTTACTGTTATAATGCCACCCGATACAACTGCACCAACGATTATATCCTATTTGGTGGTTGACGATGCAATAAATGTTTTAAAGAACTCCAATCTCACAATTACATTTAGTGAACCAATTCAAAAGGGGAATGGCGATATTATTGTAAAAGAAGGTGGAGTTGTTAAACAGGTCATCCCTGTTTCCGGTACAAATGTGTCAGTAGCCGGGAATGTAGTAACTATTAATCCAGCGGATTTTGGAGATAGCGCTTTGGTGAATATTGAAATGACTCCAGGAGTATTTAAAGATACTGTAAATAATACTTTCGTGGGGATAGCTGATATTTCAACCTGGAATTTTACAGTGGAAAACCCAGTTTATGCATCAGTAGACGATGAGAAGATTATTAAGGCCGGTATTTTTCCTAACCCATCAAATGGAAGATTTATAATTGAAGTAGATGAAGCCCTGAAAGGGAAAAAAGTTGAAATGAAAATTTTTAATATAGTCGGGCAGGAAGTTTATAACAGAATGTTTGTTTCTATAAATGGTCAGGAACGAATTGAATTGGATGAAGCAATGCCGAATGGTATTTATATTATTAATTTGTTTGAAGGCCGGAATAAGTTTACTGAAAGAATTGTTATAGATAAATAAGTTCGTTTAAATATTTCTTTTCCTTTTCTGGCGATATAAATTGCCTTAATGACGAAAAAAATAAAGGAGTAAAATTTTCTGAAATAGCTTTACGCGCAGCAACTAAAATTATGGTTGCTGAAAGCTATTTTTATGTTATATCGTATTTGTCTATTTTATTTATTGTTGATCTCTACTGTTGGCATGGCTTCTAAAGGGGATCAAATAGTGAGAGGTCGGATAATAGATAATATAACCCATCAGCCTATTTCAGGAGCTTCAATAAGTATTCTTGATAATTGTTTACCTATTGGTACTACAAGTGACAATGATGGCAATTTTCACCTTGCAATTCCATTTGGAAGGACTACTTTAAAAATATGTCATATTTCATATGATAATTCTGTTCTTCCATTATCAGCAACTGGAGGAAAAGAGATTGTACTTAGAGTGGAAATGAAAGAGCGAGCAGAGCAGTTGCCACAAATAGAAATTGATGCTGACAGATATCTTGGAAACAGAACACAGGAAATTGGAAGAATGAATTTTACTGTTGAAGAAGCGTTGCGAAACGCAGCAAACTTTAGCGATCCTGCACGATTGGTTACACAATACGCGGGCATTTCACTTTTTAATGACCAGGGAAATAATATTTCTGTGCGTGGTAATTCCCCAAATACAGTGAGCTGGAAACTAGAAGGGATAGATATTTTGAATCCTAATCATTTAATGAATGGCGGTACAATTAATGACAGAATATCACCCACAGGCGGTGGGGTAAATATTTTAAGTAGTCAGCTATTAGCTAATTCTTCTTTCTTAACAGGTCCTTTCTCTTCTGAATATGGGAATTCTTTATCCGGAATTTTCGATATTAATTTTCGCAGGGGGAATAATATTAAACGGGAATATACAACACAGGCGAGTCTTTATGGAATTGATTTTGCAGCTGAGGGGCCATTTACAAAAGCGAATAAAAGTTCGTACTTAGTTAATTATAGGTATTCAACAGTGGCATTGTTTGGTTTAATGGGAATTAAATTTGGAGATGAAGATGTAAAGTTCCAGGATTTATCTGTGAATTTGTATTTTCCCACTGCTAAAGCAGGGACTTTTACTTTTTTTGGAATGGGAGGGCTTAGTAGCGCTGATTTTATGACTAAACGTGATTCAGCAGAATGGTTAGTAGATAAAGACCACTCGGATATTCTTTTCTTTTCAAATATGCTCGCCTCCGGACTAACACATGAGATTAGTTTAAATAAAAAGACATTTATGAGAACTGTTATTGGATTTTCTGCGTTGGAGAGCGAAAGAAAAGGAAGCATACTGAATTTAGATTATAGGCCTTTGTTGAACGAAGAGGATAAAACACAACAGCAAAAAAGTTCGTTTACAACAATGGCATCTCATAAAATAAATTCAAAAAATATTTTAAAAGTGGGCGGATATTTTTCACGGCTATACTTTTATATGCGAAGCACTAAAAGTCTACTTATTGACTCTGCTACAACACTAATGGGAGATGGAATCTATAGTTTAGCTCAGCCGTATGTAAATTTCGAACACAGATTTTCTGACGCCTTAACGATGAATGCAGGATTACATTCCATGTATTTTACATTAAACAAATCAAAAAGTCTTGAACCTCGGTTTTCTCTTAACTGGCGCATTGGAATAAATCAGTCTCTTGATTTTGCTTATGGCTTGCATAGTATGTTGCAGCAGCCTCAGGTTTACTTTATGTTATTTCCCGAAACGAACGGCAGTAATGGAAGTCTAAATTCAACCCTGGATTTTACCAAATCACACCAAGTTGCTCTTTCTTATAGCCGAAAAGTATTAAAAGAGTTGAAATGGATAACACAGGTATACTATCAGTATTTATATAATGTTCCTATTGAGGATAATTCATCAAGCAGCTTTTCGGCATTAAATGTTCTGGATGACTGGGTGACGACTCCTCTGGCGAATAAAGGCACAGGAGAAAATTATGGATTAGATATGAGTATCGAGAAATATTTATTTTCAAATTATTATTTTCTTATCAGTGGTTCGTTATACAATTCAGTATATAAAGGTGGTGATGGTGTTGAGAGAAGTACTCGATTTAATGGGAATTATGCAAGTGCCATTACATTAGGGAAAGAGAGAGTAAAAAGCAAGAATGAAAAAAACAAGATCATAAATACCAATTTGAAAATATTATACAGAGGCGGATATAGGACAACACCAATAAATCCTGTTCTGTCTTTCGTCAATGGCTCTACCTATTACATTCAGTCCAGTGCGTTTTCGAACAAAATGAAAGATTTTTTTAGGATAGATTTTCGTTTCAGCGTTAAAAGAAATAAAACAAATTATACTCGTACATGGGCAATTGATATTCAAAATATATTGAATTATAGAAACATTGCTTTTGAGTATTATGATGTTAAACAAAAAATGATAATCAGTAAATATCAGAACGGCTTGATTCCTATTTTGAGTTATCGATTGGATTTTTAGAAAATTGAATTCAACACCTTCTGTCAAACTACCTTTCCCCCTTTTCAGCTATTAAAAATATCCGGTTGCCGAATAGCAACTAAGTAGAGAGGGATTGAAAGTAATTTTGCTTATAACGATAAAATTAGGTTTATGAAGCAGGATTACATGAGCAATGCGACTATTGAGATAAAATCAATTATAGTTTCATTAATGGTTTTATTTTTATTAGTTGTTAAAGTAGATGCGCAAACATTTCCTGCCGGATTTAGCAGGGTAAAAATTGCAACAATTTCCAATGGTACAGCAATGGCCTTTGCTCCTGATGGCCGATTATTTATTTGTCAGAAAAATGGAGTGGTAAAAATATTTAAGAATGGGGCATTACTTTCAACTCCGTTTTTGACTTTAACGGTTGATGTAAATGGAGAAAGGGGATTAGGTGCAATTGCATTTGATCCGAATTTTAGCACCAATCATTATGTATATTTCTACTATACAGCTACGACACCTACTATTCATAATCGCCTAAGCCGCTTTACCGCAAACGGGGATGTTGTTGTCGCTTCCAGCGAATTAGTTCTACTTGATCTGGAGACAGTAAACTCCGTTTATCATAATGGTGGTGGATTGGGTTTTGGTACTGATGGAAAATTGTATTTAGCGGTGGGGGAGGATAATTCTCCCAATAATGCACAAAGCCTCACTACATATAAAGGGAAACTACTGAGACTAAATGCGGATGGAACCGCCGCGTCCGGCAATCCCTATTATAATTCACCATCACAGGTAACGAAAAGAATTTGGGATATTGGTCTTAGGAATCCATATAATATGGCTTTTCAGCCGGGTACAGGAAAGTTATATATAAATAATGTTGGTGCTGAAGCTTATGAGGAGATTCATGATGGTACTCCTTCCGATAAAAATTTTGGCTGGCCTGCCGTGGAAGGAAATAGTACTAATCCAGTATACACTAATCCTGTTTTTGCATATCCTCATGAAAGCACGGGGCAGCATGGTTGTGCGATTACTGGTGGTACTTTTTTTAATCCTTCAACAACCAATTATCCAAGTGCTTATTTTGGAAAATATTTTTACATGGAGTTTTGTAATGGATGGATGTATTATATTACTCCGGGAACCACTGTAAATAATACTTTTTTCTCCAGTGGAATGGGAACACAAAATTTAGCATTGCTAACTGGCCCTGATGGAAATCTTTATTATATCAATAGAAAAGATGCAGGCGCAGGAATTTATAAAATTATTTACACCAATAACAATGCTCCCGTAATAACTTCACATCCCACGAGCCGAACAGTAACAGCGGGACAGCCTGCTTCGTTCCAGGTTTCTGCAACCGGCTCCCCAACACTTATGTACCAATGGAAAAAAAACGGTTCGAGTATATCGGGTGCTAATTCATCTACATATAGCATAGCAAGCACTACTACCGTAAATGCAGGGCAATATTCCTGTTTAGTTACCAATTCACACGGATCTACTACTAGTAATAACGCTACGCTTACTGTACTTCCGTTCAATGCAGCACCTCAGGCAACAATAATCACTCCACCAGGTGGAGCTCATTTTCGAGCGGGTGATACAATTTATTTTTCCGGAAATGCAACAGATGCAGAAGATGGAACGTTACCTGCATCTGCTTTTCAATGGGAAGTAGAATTCCATCATAACAATAACCACTTCCATCCCGGAACTGTTATCCCACATGGTATAAAAACAGGTTCCTTTGTAACATCAAATACAGATCATACTTCTGCAAATGTTTTTTACCGTCTTCAACTTGATGTAACGGATTCGGATGGGCTAACAGACACAGCACATGTGGATATTCATCCTATCACTTCAACCATTGATATTAATTCACAACCGAGTGGTTTGCAAATTACTTTCGATAGTCAGCATTTTCCTTCACCATTCTCAATATTAACAGTAGAAGGATTAAATATTAATATTGGAACTGTGGCTTCGCAAAATATGAATGGTCGTAATTATGTTTTTGATCATTGGTTGGATGGAAATGGAAATATGAACAGGGTAATTCATGTTGGGCCCGGGGACAGTATTTATACTGCTGTATTTATGGATAACGGACCAGCTGACTGTGATGCTTCAGGAACAATACTTAGAGAGTATTGGGCAAATGTAAATGGGTATTCTGTATCGGATATTCCGGTGAGCACTACACCTACAAGTACTAGTCAGTTGAATATTTTTGAAGGGCCATCAAATGTGGCAGATAACTATGGCAGTCGAATAAGAGGATATATATGCGTTCCGGTGACAGGAAATTATACTTTCTGGATTGCCAGTGATAATAATAGCGAATTGTGGCTGAGCTCTAACGATCAACCGAACAACAAAGTAAAAATTGCTTCTGTAACCGGTTGGACCGGGCCGCGAGAGTGGACCAAATATGCGAGCCAGCAATCGGCTCCGATAACTCTTTCCGCCGGAGGAAAATATTATGTTGAGGCCCTACATAAAGAAGGAACCCAAGGAGATCATGTATCTGTTGGCTGGCAATTACCAGGAGGAACTATGGAAAGGCCAATTCCAGGCTTACGTCTTTTGCCTTTTAGTGAAGGAGGATCAACAGCAACGGAATTGATTTCAGCTGGGGCAAGCTGGAAATACCTGGACAATGGAAGTAACCAGGGAGCGGGTTGGAAAAGTATTTCCTTCAATGATAATTCATGGAACACCGGAAATGCTGAATTAGGTTATGGAGATGGAGGAGAGGCAACGGTAGTAAGTTACGGACCTTCATCCAGTAATAAATATATTACTACATATTTCAGGAAAAAAATTAATCTCGCAAGTATATCAAATATTACCGGTTTAGAATTAAGTCTCATAAGAGATGATGGCGCGGTTGTTTATTTGAATGGTGTAGAAGTGTACAGGAGTAATTTACCAACTGGTACTGTTAACTACAATACTTTGGCATCAACATATATTGATGGATTGAACGAGTCAACATATCTAGTTACTAATATCAGTTCTTCTGCCTTAGTTGTTGGGGATAATGTAATTGCAGTTGAAATTCACCAGAATGGCGTTACAAGTTCTGATATAAGTTTCAATTTAAAATTAAAAGCGCTTACTTCCGGTGGCGGAGGTGATGACCCAGAGGTGGTAATTACTTCTCCTGCAAACAATACCTCTTATTCCTCACCTGCAAACATTACCATTAATGCTAGTGTTACTGCAAATGGAAACGATATTCACGGGGTTGAATTTTTCCAGGGCAATACCATGTTATATGATGATCACACTGCGCCATACAGTTATACCTGGATGAATGTACCAACAGGCAATTATGCATTAAAGGCAGTTGTAATCACTGATGATCATCGTGAGGTAACTTCACCGATTGTAAACGTATCAGTAGTGGGATGTTCCACACCTATTGTAACAGCGATGGGACCAACAACATTTTGTGATGGTTCTGTTGTATTAAAAACAACCTATGTTTCCGGAAATAGTTATCAATGGAAAAAAGATGGAAATAATATATCGGTAGCAACCAGTTTCTCATACACAGCAACCGGTTCGGGTGATTATCAGGTAAGGGTGATACAAGGTTCATGTATTTCATGGTCGGCACCAACGTTGGTAAGGGAAGAGGGAGGTTTGAGGGCGGCTATAACACCAGGGGGGCCAACAACATTTTGTACGGGAGGAAATGTAAAACTATATGCGAATACCTGTGCAGGATACACCTATCAATGGAAAAAAGATGGTGCATATATTGGAGGGGCAAATGCTTCAACTTATACTGCAACAAGTGCCGGAAGTTACCAGGTACAAATCACTCAAAATGGAAATAATGCATGGTCCGCGTTAGTGCCAGTTACCATTAATAATTGTAAAACTGAAGAAGAACAGGAAGAGGAAATCCCGATTCCATCAGGAGTAGAAGATACAGATTCATTAAATGCTTTTCAGATGAAAGTATTTCCAAACCCAAATACCGGATTGTTTACTATCACACTGAATATGGCAACAGCGAACAAAGAAAAGATAAAAATGACGATGGTGAATTTACTCGGGCAGGTTGTTTATAGTAAGGAATATACAGAGGGTGGTACGTTAATTACAGAGACAATTGAACTGGATAAATCGCTGCCAATTGGAGTGTACACATTGCAGGTTGCAATTGGAAATAAAGTGGAGAATACGAGTGTTGTTTTGTCAAAATAAAATTTTATGAAAAAAAATATATTCGCAATTTTTTGTTTAACCGTTGTTTCGGCTTTTGTTTTTGCACAGGATATACAATGGTCAAAAAAAATAGTTCAACCCAATCGCAGTGTTAATAAAGCTTTGATTACAGATAAAAATAATGTAGTATATTCTTATGGTTCATATTCTCCATCTTCTTTAACTGACACATCAGGAAGTTTCTTGCAAAGCTATACAGGTAGTGGAGCTTTACTTCTTTCAAAACGATGGAAAATTCCGTTTGCAATAAATGAAATGGTTTATGATGGCGACCAGCATTTTTATTTTACTGCATCTTTTTTAGGTACACAAGTTATAGATGGAATAACAATAGCAAGCAGAGGATTTACAGATGCCGTTGCCGGTAAAATGGATTTAACAGGTCAAATCGTATGGATGAAAACTTTTGGTGGGAACCGCGTAGACGAAGGAAATGGAATTTGCTTTAACTCAACTGATAATAGTATTTATGTGACCGGAAGTGTGAGAGATTCATTGTTTTTAAATAATACTTTTCATTCGAAAAATCAACAATCGGCAATTGTGCTACATTATTCTTCTTTAGGAAGTTTAGTTAAGCATAAGCTGTATGATTTTACTCCGGAAAGAGATTTTACCGGAAATATTAATTCTGGCAGGGAGATATTACGAAACTCATCAGGAGATCTTTTTTTGTTAATGGATCGTGATGGTCATTTTTGGGACGGACCAGATACGGTATCGTTTCCTATAATGGGAAGGTATCTTTTTAAATTGACATCAAATCTGGATACTGTTTGGTCTACATATATAAATGGTCCTGCATGTTATTACGGATGGAATGCTAGTAGCATAACTCTTGCCGCAAGTGGGGATATATACCTTGAAAGTTTTTGTAGTGTAAAATATGGAGGAACAGGTGAGATATTAAGAATTAATGGAACAACCGGACAAATCAGCTGGACCTATTCAAATAACGATGGTGGTTATTCAGATATATTCCTGGATGGCAATACAGTATTTGTTATAGGCAATGAGGGAGCCAATGGTTGTCCTTGTCCTGAATCTAGTCCTGGTTATTATGTAGTGAAAAAATTTGATCAGAATAATGCTGTTGTTGGTGAAACGAGATTTGCGGGCGTTGTATTATATAATATTGTAAAGGATGCTGTCGGAAATATTTTTGTTGTGGGTGATTTTCATCAACGATACGTGATTATAGCAGCTGATACCATTTGGGGAGATAGTGTGTCTACTCCATATCCTTCTTACTATGGTAGATTCCTTACAAAGTTGGGTGATATTAATTGTACTCCGCCGATTATTTCTGTTTCGGTGCCTAGTCAATATGGTGGGAAATATTATTCAATTTGTTCTGGTGATACAGCTAGGTTAACATTAAACTTATCTCAAGGTGGTACATTCAATTGGTCAAACGGCGCTACAGGAACTCAAACAAATGTTTATACAACCGGATTATACCGGGTATTAAATACTCAGGCTAATGGTTGCAAAGCATATTCACTTCCAGTAGATATTAGAGTAAATGGAGATACTCCCGGCGCAATTTATGGAAACACCACAGTTTGTTCGGGAAGTATACAAACATATAGCATTGCAGCCGTATTTGGAGCGGGATCCTACAATTGGACATTACCCAGTGGTTGGACAGGCTCTTCTACAACAAACAAAATCCAGGCTACAGTTGGTACTTTTTGGGGGAATATTAGTGTAACAGCCAGCAGTCCTTGTGGTATTTCACAGCCTCGTACAATTGCTGTAGCGGTAAGTGCATCCTCTCCTTCAACTCCTGGGACTATAAGTGGAAATAATACAGTTTGTTCTTCGATAATAACTACATACAGTGTCGCAGCTGTATTGGGTGTAACATCCTATTCATGGAGTTTACCATCCACTTGGACTGGAACTTCTACGACTAATTTTATAAATGTTAATGTTGGATCTGTTGGAGGAAATATTTCGGTAAATGCAAGTAATGCCTGCGGGTCATCAGCCGTACAATCTAAAAGTGTGACGGTATCGAACATAGATAATACTGTTACACAAATGGGATTTACATTAAATGCAAATATGTCGGGTGTAAATTATCAATGGATTGATTGCGCAAACAGCAATGCTGTTATCTCCAGTGAAACAAATCAAAGTTATACTCCTTCAATCTCTGGTAATTTTGCTGTTATTGTTACAGGGAATGGCTGCTCAGATACATCTTCATGTACTAATGTTATCATTACTGGTATTCCCGATAATTCTGAAACAAGTAGCCTCTTAATTTATCCAAATCCTATAAACAATGTTGTGTATGTTAAATACAAGAGTAGTGAAACAAACTCAACATTTGAGTTAACCATTAACAATATATTGGGGCAGGCAGTTTATACATCTTCCGTTCCTTCTTTCCAGGGTGAGTATGCGAAAACCATTGATTTGAGTAAAGTAAAGCCTGGAGATTATTTTATGCAAATCGCAACTGATAAAAAGAAAATAGTTCGAAAGATTAGTGTGTATTGAAGTAAAGCCATTGCTTAAATAAATAATTAGAATGATACTAATTGCGGATAGCGGTTCTACCAAAACAGATTGGGTGCTTTCAGATGAGAGCAAAAACAAAACCCATTTCAATACTGTTGGTTATAATCCTTACTTCATGAGTTCGGATAGTATATATAGTTCACTATGTTTGGAACTAGTTCCACAGCTTGATACAGGATCTGTTAAGATAGTTTTTTTTTATGGCGCTGGATGTTCAACAGCACAAAAATCTTCTATTCTTTATTCAGCATTATCAAAATGTTTTCCTAACTCCGAAATTTTTGTGAAACATGATATGTTGGGAGCCGCGAGGGCACTATTAGGGAATGAATATGGATTCGCCGCAATTCTTGGGACAGGGTCAAATACTTGCATTTATAATGGAAGCGAGATTGAAAATAATATTGATTCCCTTGGCTATTTATTAGGTGATGAAGGGAGTGGGAGTTATATCGGAAAAAAAATTATTGTTGATTTTATGAGAGGGTATTTACCGAGGGATTTAGAAAGAAAATTTAACGTAACATATAATTATAGCAATGAACAGATTTTTGATTTCATCTATAATAAGTTGTCGCCGAATCGTTTTCTGTCTGGCTTTTGCAGGTTTGCAGATGCGAATAAACATCACGAGTATATAAAAAAAATAGTAGCAGAGTCATTCGATGATTTTTTTAAAAAATTAGTCAGTAAATATTCTGGATACGAAAAGTATAAGTTTAATTGCGTAGGCTCGGTTGGTTTTATTTTCAAGGATATATTAAAAAAAACTGCAAATTCTTATAATATGGAAGTGGGTATGGTTGTATCAACGCCAATTGAAGATTTAGTTAATTATCATTTGAATTACCATTGGCATACAAAAATGGAGTAAATATGGGAAGGTGTGATAATGAAAAAACAAATTTTTTTTATTTTTTTATTTTTATTGAATTTAACAAGGCTGCTGGGCCAAATTGAAAATACTTCCTTTTCAATTGCAGAAACATTATTGAAAAATGAAAGGTATGCAGAAGCTTTACCCTATTACCAAAGGTTGTTGAAGAATGATTCTACTAATGCAAACATTAATTTCGGGATTGGTTTATGCTACCTGAATTCAAGGTCTAAAAAACTTGAATCAATTAAATATCTGGAAAAGGCATTGAGCCCTACGTACTCATACTATATTAATGGAAAAAAAATGGTTTCTGATACACCTACAATTGTATATAAATTTTTAGGCCCTCATCATTTAGTTTACGACACGAAACAAGCTATTGAAACATATGAAAAATTTAAAAAAGTAGTTTTTGATAAGACGAATCAGGATTTATCACTTTCGGAAGTGATGAATTTGAAAATCGGAATAAATAAGTTAGAGGAAGAATTGAGAAAGTTGTCTAACTCTCCCGTAAGTTTAGAGATAAGTGTTTCTAAATCAGGAAGTAAATATTCGAGTATTGATTATTCTTTTTCGTTTAATCCGGAAAAGCCTGAACTTAAATTTGCTTACAAAATACCAGTGGGAGAGGAAAGAAAATTTAAAAGTATAGATCAATATTTTGAAATAGATACATTTTCAAAAAAATTTGAGAAAATAAATGTTGGAATTCTGTCAGATGTTTCCTATTCGAAAAGAAAAGACACGTTAAATTTAAATGAGGCGGCAATTGCAGCTTCTGATGATGGTCAGGTTGTTTTAACTTACAGAGATAATAATGGTAGAAGTACTTTGTATTTTTCAAAGCTAAATGGAAATAAATGGACTCCTCCGGAAGAGTTAAGTAGAGCTATTAATACTGTGGGGTGGGAGGCTAATGAATGTATTTCTGCTGATGGTAATTGGTTGTATTTTACAAGTGATAAGGAAGGAGGTTTTGGCGGAAAGGATATTTACAGGTGTAAAAAAATGCCAAATGGAGAATGGTCGTTGGCGCATAATTTGGGTCCAGTTATTAATACTCCTTACAATGATCAGGCGCCGTTTATTTTTCCTGATGGAAATACATTATATTTTAGTTCAAATGGCGTTAAACCGGATAACACCTTTAATATTTTCTCAACTTCATTTACGAATAGCGGTGTGTGGGCAAGGCCTGTTTGTATAGGTTACCCGACAAATGGAAATGAAGAAGAATCTTTTGTTAATATTAGCAGGGGGCCGGCCCAAACTCTTGCACAGGGAACAATAAGAAAGGCTGTGCCTGTTATAGAATCTCAAAATGATAATTATACTGTTGTATTTAAAAAGGAGGTTGATCAGATGTTTATACTTTTGAAACGAAGGGTGTTAAATGTAGAA
Organism: uncultured Bacteroidia bacterium; assembly: GCA_964593555.1. Taxonomy (GTDB): domain Bacteria; phylum Bacteroidota; class Bacteroidia; order JAFLBG01; family JAFLBG01; genus CAZQIC01. The sequence goes on from CAZQIC010000006.1 coordinate 63,667, forward strand.
GGAAAAGTGCCCGATAAATTAGGTGTGAATATAAAGGATAATGATTCGGAACAAGTAATTGCATACTATAATTCAAGGCCTGAAATAGGTAAATATTCAATATTGCTGCCCCCGGATAGAAACAATAATATTACATACCAAGCAGATGATTATGTTTTTCAATCGGAGAATGTAAATCTATCTCAAAAAAATGTTGACAAAATAGAGGAGAAAAGTATTCAGATGCCTTTAATCTGCAAGGGTTCGAAGATAGCTTTGAATAATATTTTTTTTGAACCAAATGGGTCTGCGCTTCTCGCCTCATCTAATATCGAATTGAACAATATTTTTGATTTGCTTGTTTCAAATCCTGGTTTAACTATAGAAATTTCTGATCACATTATTTCTGAGAGAGATATTAAATTAGATAAAGAGCTTGCCAAAGGTAGAGCACTGTCAATTAAGGAATATTTGGTTGCAAAGGGGGTGGATAAAAAGAATATCTATCTAAAAGGATCCGCAGAGTTGAAATCAAAACGTGTTGAAGTAGCAGGCAATATTGTTGAGCTGAAGCTAGTGAAAATGAACGCTGCAAATTCGAGAATGATAAGACGTTGATTTATCACAGCTATTTTAACTTGGCAATTGGCAGGATATTATAAGTGGTTAACGAATAATAATGATAATATAAAAGAAGTAGGAGTAACTTGAATTTATTAAAGCAAATTGAAATGAATCGTATACGTAATTTAATTTATAGGTTTGATGACTGGTTTACCAGAAACTTTTCCTGGTTCTTCACAAATGGGAATAAGTATATTTATCGACCTCGAAATTCTGAGAGTGATCTTACTATCAAAAAATGAGCGTAATGTATCTGCAAAGTAACAGAGGGATACTTATGAAATTTAAGCTTATTTGAATTAATTATCGTTTATAATAATAAATCGTAATAAGGTTGGATTTTTATCTTGTCCTTCATTTGTTACTAACATATCTCCATTTTCTAAAAATGTAATTCCTTCTGCTTTATTAAATAGAACCGGATCAAGTAGTTCCATATGATCATTATCTCCATTTGGTTTAAATATAAAAAGAATATGGTCTGACGATGATAATAGAAAAAGCTTGTCCGTTAATGGGTGTAATGTTATTGCAGAGGTTGTGAAGCGTAACCAAGGTTCAACACTTTGTCCCTTTTTCTTATTTTTTGTGGGAAGGTGTATCTGCTTGTTGGAGGCAAATGTTTTAATTTTTTGGATATCAAATTCGAATGCTGGCTCTTTATTAAGTTGTTTTTCTTTTAAATCGAAGGCGTAAATTACCCGTTTGTTTTTGTATTCGGGGCCCTTTCCTATTTTTCCTTTACTGGCTATTAAAAGTCTGTTATTAATTTTATCATAGCATAAGCCCTCATTATTGTGAGAAGGTATATTTGTTTGATAAGATCTTACTTTAATATTTTCAGTTTCGTAGTCTGAAATTTCATACAGATTTCCATCACTTCTTAAGATGTATGTTAACTTTCCAACACGGCATATTCCTTCGTAATCACCATCAATATTGAAAACATATTGTTTTTTTATTTTATTTTTTACAAGATCGTATATGAAAAGTATCCCATTCTCGTCCTGTATGCAAGCAAAAGAAGTCGAATCAATAGTTGTGATGCCGGATATTTCACGAAGCGTATCGGGGAGGATAAAGATTTGGTTTGGAGATGTTAAATTATATCCTGTTATATTGCTGTTATTTATAAACGGATCTGTGCAATTTGATAAATAAAGGAATACGGAAATAATTAGTGCCAACATAAAAAAAGTTTTCATTAAACCTGTTTAATGAAAAATAGTAACCTTTTTGCTTGGAAATTTATTTGTTCCGTCTGAGGAGTAGCATTGTACGAAATATAATCCCGATTTAAATGTTGAAACATCGATAGATAGTTTTCCTGTAAAATTATTTTTATATACGGTTTGTCCGAGTGAGTTTATAATTACTAATTCCTGATTTAGGATTGTATTTACTGCAACTCTTAAATTGTTGTTTGCAGGGTTTGGAAATACAACAATCTCATTGTCATTGCTTGTTTCTTCTATGGATACTAAATTGTTATTTGTATTATAAGTTGGATTCTGAATTGTAAAATTTCCATAGCCGTTTGGGAATCTTGCGTAACTTTTGTCAGGAAATATTTGAGATGTCCAGCTTGTTGAATCAACCAATTTACCTGTCGGGTCAAGCAGGAAAAGTTCTTCACCCGTTGCAGATAATTTAAAGTTAGCATGTAATGGGCCCTGACTTCCATCTTCATCCGCCCATACTATTAAATAGCCATTAGCGGGTATTTTCGAATTGGTTGGGAATGTCCATTTGTGAAGGTTGGTAGCATTATCAGTAAGAACATAGCTGCTAATATCTACTTGTTGTGATGATTTGTTGAAGAGTTCTATCCAATCATCATACTGTCCGGCATTGTCCATTGCTGTTGAGACATTTGCCGGCATAATTTCATTTATTACAACTGATGTGTCTGAGGATGTAAATGGACTTATTCTGTAAGCATAAACATTATGTTCTGCTCCTGGAGGGTCATATGAAACAGATTTCGCTGGGTTATTTGCCATAGCTTCAACATAAAATCGTATCCAGATACCTGCCGTCTGTCCGGGAATTGTTGCTCCATAAACTCCATCGTTTATTCCAAGATCATCGTGAGTTCCATCATCGAACATTTGTACCTTTGTAAAGTTTCCGACTAACATGTTAGAGTAATACATGTTCATTTGATTTATTCCGGATGCTGATGATACCTTTGACCTTACTGTTGTATTTTGCAACGGAGTTGGTGTTATCCATTGATTGCCATTCGTATAGAAGGCCGTAGTTGAAAATGTCGGAGCAACTTCTAAAACTTCAGAATTGGAATTTAAATAATTCCTCCTGGAGGAAATAAAATTCTTCAATACTGTGATTTCATTCTGAAACTGTGTATAAGTATATATTTTTTTAGGATCATCTTGTACGGTTGTATCTATATGGTTTTTATAACTATCAATTATTGCATTGGCGGTTGAAGGGGTGAAGTATTCATCGATGAGAGTTCTTAGGTGTGCAAGGTATCTTTGACGGTATTCGGGTATTGCAAAAAGTTTATTCATTAATGGATAATTGACGCTGTCCTGATGATAGAACGGGCTCCAGTTTTGATAGCTTGGGTTCATCACGGTATTGCCATCATATTCCTGCGGGGTAATACGCCCGGTTTCTTTTTCCCGATAAACAAAATAATCCATTCGGCCTTTTTGTACATAACTGTCATCATCTGAAAAAAGTATTTCACTTGCAAGAAACCATAGTGTGCGATCAATATCTAATTCGCTTGGAAGGAGCGAAGGTAGAAGAGCGAGTGATGTATTATTTAAAACATCGCATGTATTAATTAGATCAAACCAGGGTTGTGTTTGTTCGGTTGATTTAAGAGTGTATTGCGCCTTGTAAAGTGTCGTATCTGTTCCCAGATAGTTTAATCCACCTGTCCCATCACCATATGGCGTTACCTGTCCGCCTGGGCGATCTGCACGCCAATTGGTTCCTTTATTACTCAAAAACCATTCTCTATAAAAGTCTTTATTAATTTGTTGAACATTTGGATATAGGCCCCAATCCTGGCCATTAATGTATAATCGTGTATACGCAGATTTCGCTACTGGGATATGATGTTTGATTTGATGCTGATAAAAAATTTCTCTTATAAAGGATTCATCATCATAGCAGTTATTTAGATTAAGTTTATTGTATCCCATTAAATTTTGATTTGAACGAATGTAATCCGTTGAAATGCCAAATGGTTTTTTTTGTGAACTAGGTATTTGCTGAAATGACGATTGTCCTCTGAAACGTACACCAACACTGTCATATGTTATACCATCAACAATCATTGTGGCTGGAATTTCCTGTTGTGTCCATGCCCAGTAGTTACTATCTAGCTTTGCCCAAAAATTTGGCTGGGAAAAATTCAGGTATATCTTTTTAATCTGCGACTGATCATAAAGTCCTTTGTTTGGTAAACTGCCAAGTGTAAGCATGTGAGTGCCACCGGAAAAATGCATTTCCGACGGCAGTGTTTGTGACTGTAAAATGGATATTGTTAAAAGACCAAAGAAAAATACGAAGTGCTTCATGCTCAGTGTTGAACGATAATTTTATCTCTGAATTTTCCATTTCCATTCTGAATCTCAATAAAGTAAATTCCAGAAGTTAAATTGGATAAATCTACATTCAAAATGGATTCAAATTGAGAACTAATTTGTTTTACGTTCTGCGAAAGACTATTATATATTTTGATTTCATTTTTTTGCATGGATACAGAAGATAAATCAATAATCAGGTTTTCGTTTGCTGGATTTGGATAAATACCTATTCTTTCATTTGGATTTATGTCTGTAACAAAATTAGGAGCCTGTGTTGTAAAATTCCATGTAGTAGAGTCTGTAATTCCGGCATAATTATTATTGGCCATATCTTTAAACGCTCCCGGTGAAATCGCAATACTTACAGCGGCACTATTAGTGAAATCTGCCGGATCAATTGTTACAACATTTGCCGAAACCATTACATTGATTGATGAAACAGGAATTGTTTGTGTAGTAACACCGCCTTCTTTAATTATTATATTTCCGGTTCCTTTTTGAACTATTTCATCAAATGTTATAACCAAATTATGATTTGTTGGAATATTGATACTGTTATCCGAAGGATAAAATGTAACTGTGGCAGGTGCGACTATGTCAGGTCCCTGACTAATTTTTGTTACAAATACATCTGTTCTTCCGAATTCACCGTACGACGTACTTCCAAAGGTTCCACCATCTAAAAGTGCACCGGATGCATAAACATTTCCTGAGGGAGTAGCGCAGATGGTTATACCTGATTCATAACCTAATGTTTCAACTGAATCTGGCACACCATCCACATCCAGTGCCCATAAAAAATTTCCAACGTTATCAAGCTTTGCCATAAATATTTCGGAGCTGTCTACACCACTCACCGTATGGCTTCCGAAAGAAGCAGACATCGCAAATTGCCCTGTGATAAAAAGATTGGTGCCATCGCATCCGATTCCTCGTGCCCTATCAATTAAATTGCCTCCTGCATTTTTAGCCCAATGAGCTGTGCCGGAAGAATCGTAACAGGCAACGAATACATCAGAATTTCCAGTCGTGTAAAGAGGTATAGATCCAAATGATAACGATGCATTAAACTCTCCGGTTATATATATTTTCCCGGCGTTATCAATAGTTAAACCCCATGCAACATCATCGTATAGTCCTCCAGCGGTTTCTACCCATTTTAGTGTTCCGTCAGGCGCATATTTCGCGATAAAAGCGTCTAAAAATCCATTTGGGCTGGATAATGTTTGTGAACCAAACACGCAATTATCAGAGTACATCCCACAGATATAAATATTTCCGGCAGCATCACACATTACAGACTTGGCTTCGTCCCTATCGCTACTTCCTGCTTTTCTTACCCATTTGAAATTGCCATTCACATCATATTTGGCAAGAAAAATGTCATTGTCTCCGCTGCTGTTAATGATAGTTGTACCTCCAAAAGTTGCTGCACCTCGAAATAAACCACAAACATATAGATTTCCAAACTGGTCATGTGTTATCCCAAGTGCTTTTTCATAATTATATCCTCCGGCGCTTTTTGCCCATAGTAAATTTCCATTAAGATCGTATTTTGCGAGAAATATATCATTGGCGCCTTTACAAACCAATGTAGTCGAGGATCCTTTAAACCAGATGGTGTCTCCACCTGCAGGACTTTCAATTTCTCCGGCAATATAAATATTGCTATCACCATCACAAGTAATCGCGAGGGCGTAATCTCCTGAAATACCTCCTGCTGTTCGTATCCAGTTTAAATTTCCTCCCTGGCTATACTGTGCTAAAAAAATATCATGATTACCTTCACAGGGGATAAGTGTGCCGCTGAAGTTCGCATTTACCTCTTCATATTTCCCTGCAACATAAACGTTACCAGCGTTGTCAGTTGTTATACCATAGCCATAGTCATAGGCCCATAGCCCTTCACGTTTGGCCCAATCGAAAGTTTGAGCATTTACATTTATGACAACTAAACAGAATAATAGCAACGAGTAAACCTTTTTCATAAACTTTTTTTAATTGATTTAACTTTTTACAACAACAAGATATTTTGATGCGCTCCAGAATTTTTCCGGATTCGTTATAGTTAAATTTTTCACTATTTTCTTTTTGTCATTTAAATCTTGATCCAATTTGTATGAATCTGTTGGGTGTGATGTAATTATTTTAACATCATCTCCGTTTATCGATATTGTTTCAACTTTAGTATAATCAATACGGGTAAACTTACTCTTATCAAAATCTCTGCTTAAAGTGGAAGTTTTGCCAATGCCAAGCAGGCCGCCTTCTCTATCGATGATTTTTGAAGCGACGAGTTCTTTTGATTTTCCGACTAAGTAGTATGCAGTATGCAGTTCCGCAGTCTTTTCAGAAATATTTTTTGAATGTGCAAGGTTTTGAAAGGTGAGCGTATCTACTGACAATTGTAATTGCGCTACCTGAGTATTTAACGCATTTAGCTTTTCATTTAGATCCATTAACTCAGATTCTTTTTGAGCTAGTCTTTCATTTAATAAAAGAACTGTTTTCTCAAACTTGGAATTTCTGGCAGCTGATGATTTTAATTTTTTATTCAGCTCTGCAATTGTTTTTCTGTTTGTCTCCATCAATTCATTAATTGCCTTTACCTGGGAGTTTATTCGTTCTTTTTGATCAAGTACAAGTTCCCCTTTTTTGTTTGCGTTTAAGAGAATTATGTTTTGTCTCGCAGACACGGAATCCAGGTTTGTTTCTACTTCATTGAAAGAAGTAATAAATTCATTCACGGTTGATTCCCGCTCATCTTCGACTACTCTTAAGGAGTCAAGGTCAGCTTTTGCTTTATCAAGCTCTGTTCTTAAGTGATCTTTTTCATTTAGATTGCATGCCCACATTAATAATGAGGCAATGGCGATTAAAAAATAATTTTTCATTTTTGTTAATTTTTTTGTTCTGTTATACTTTCCATACATTTTTTTCAACGTCTTCTCTCAAAAGTTCCTTTACCATACAACAATGACCAAGTGCAAATACAAAACTTTTATGTGCTTTTTCATGTTTACCTTCTTCTCGGTATTTTGCAGCCTTATTGTAATATTTTTCAACTTCTTTGAGATGCGTTAAAATATTCTTGTAGCTTTTGATTTCTATTTGGTTTTCTGAAGAATTGCGCGCCTCATTTTTAAAAACTATTTTATCTCCTGTGTTCAGCATTTTATTGCTTTTAATAGTCACCAATTGCTATAATCAATATCAAAGATATTCTTGAAAGTTTTTTTGTATTATCTTTTTCGGTAGAAGGGGAAATCGAATAGCCGAAATAGAATTAAAATAGTGTAGAGAATTTAGTTGTCACACCTTATCCATTTCGAGAGCTTTCTTAACGCAGCTAGAAAGTTCTTTGAAATCAATTGGTTTTGTTAGAAAGAATGAGGCTCCTAGTCCAAGTGAATTAGATATAATATCGCCCTTGTTAAGCGAAGAGATAAGGATAACCGGTATCTTATCGAAATAAAAATTCTTTAGCAAACTTAGGAACGATAGTCCGGATACATTCGGCATCATAATATCGCTTATAATTAAATCTGTTTTTTCATGCTGAAGAATTTCGATGGCTTTGTATGCATTATCTGCCTGGCTTACTTCATAACCTTCTTCTGTTAAGTAATGACTTAGTGTTTTTAATGTCATTTGATCATCATCTACAAGTAGTATTTTCATGTGAGTGGTTTTTAATTGTTATAATATTTTATGAAGGAAGGAAAACTTTTATTTTGTTTCGTCTTTCTTGTTTTTTTCTTTCATCTTCACCTAAGGTTTCCTTCGGTTTGTTTTTTTCTATTTCAAGGGTATAATTTTTGTTTTCCCAGCTTTTAGAATCATTCCAATAAAAAGTAAACTGAATTGATTGGCCGTAATCAAGATTGGAGGTAGGCAGATCTGTGAAATAAACACCCAAGCCCGAATCAAGGGTAATTATATCCTGGGAAGTTTTCCAGTTATCCAGGCTCCATTTTACTATAGCTGATGTAAGACATTCGATACGCAATATTTTCCTCGTTGGTATATATTTATAGTGAGTTTTAAAATTCCATATTATGATGTTGGAAGTTTTCTTGTCATCTAAATATCTTTCTTTCGTTTGCGAAGGCATATCAAATATCTGCCGTGCTTTTAAGGAACGGCTTAATTTAATATATTCGGAATGTGCCCAAACCAAAGGCATAGCAGCACCGGAAGGTTTTCCTGTAATTAAATTAAGTTCCGGTTTGTCTGCCGCATCCCATATTTGTTCCGGGAATAGTCCGCAATCGTTTGCATAATTTTCAAGCGTTCTCATCAGTTCTTCCGCATATTTAAAATTACCTGCTGCGATCTCGTAATGCGCACGTTCGCCAGTTAGAAGCGGCCAGGGACGACCTACACCTGTTCCATTGAATGGACTTCCATCTGTATGCTCTCCATAACCATCACCATTATATCTGTACCAAACAGGACCAAGCTCGTTATCAAATTTTAAAGTTGCATCAATTACTTTAATCGTATTTAGAATACGTGGATCGTCTGCATTCCGAAGACCATATCTTACCAGGGCTAAAGCATCCGGACTTACCATTTCATTGGCAGGACAAATATTTTCGCCAGTGGCGCGGTTTGAAATTTTTACTAATTCTAAACCGCGAGAGTCAAGATCGAATTGTTCTTTTGTATTTATCCTGACATAATATCCTTCAACACCTACAAACTTTGCAAGATCTGATCCTGTAACATAGGTCCATCTTTCTATACTGGAATTCCATGCATCAGCTGTTTGTCTTAAGTAAATTGCCACCTGCGGCTCACTATTTTTATCCGCATAATCTGCAGCTATAAGTAGAGAAGCAATTTCAACAGCTAATGTAAAAGTGGAATAACCGGCATTTTCTTCCCATCTGTCTTGATCTGTTATGGGGCCATTCATAACTAAGTAACTTGCCGCTTTTTTTATCATCGGCCAAAAATGTTTTTGTTCAGCTTCTGATAGATTTATTTCTCTGTTTACCAGATCAACTAAAAGAATTGGCAATGCTGTCTGATCCATTTGAATGCCACTCCAGTATGGTGTGCCATCAAGCCACATATTTTGTGTCCAATGTCCATCCTCTTCTTGTGTAAACATTAAATAATTTAAAACCCTTTTTGCATCGTCAAAAGCCTGAGCTGCTAGCAAACCACCAGCGGTTTGTACCATATCTCTTGGCCACACCAAATGATATCCCCCTAAATCATCATCTCCACGGCTGTATCCCCATGGAATTGATAAGCTTGCGATCAACGCTCCGGGATGACGTTTTGACTCGTGTGACTTAAGCATTGATGCACTGATCAGAAAATGTTTTGGAGAAATTTTTCTTTTTCCTTTTTCGAATGAGAATAATTTTTTTTGCCACTCTTGCCATTCGTTTATAAATTTAGTTTTACACACGTCGAAGGTTTCAAAAATACTGGCTCGTGCGCGTTGACCTGCTTCCTGTGGATTTCTTCCAAAACCAAGTGTTACAGTAAAGCAATTTCCAATATTTTCTTCGAGGTCGAATTCTCCTGTCAGAGCAACATTACCATTTTCAGCTCTTTCGAATTGCCATCTCATTTCCTTATGAAGCATTAAATCCTGCCATCCATCAGAAGTTCCAACAAAGCCGGCTGATCCTTTTTTCCAGGGAGTTGAACAGGCCAAAGCGAGTGAAACATCACCCCGTTGAGCAAACAGCATTGGAAATCCTTTATAGTCGCCTACCCATGCTGTGTTTGATGAGCCGTGGTTACAAAGATGAGGGGCCAATAGGATAAATAATTTCAGGTCTTTCTTTTTTTTGCCTGATGGGAAAAATTGTATTCTCTGAATTACTGTATCTCTGGACGGGTCTGAGATAATTTCTTTTTCAATTCTATAATGATGGTGTTTACAGGTATTAGTCAGGTGGTATCCCGGGATTCCATTTGTAATATGTGTTATAAAATGAGAAGTATGATTTTTTTCTTCGGAAAAAAAATCCTTCCCGTCAGTTACAATTAGCCCCAGATCTTTTGTGCATGCCTGGTCAACCTGAGGGTAATAAATTTCATTTAAAATACCTTGGCTGATTGAATACCAAACCTTGCTGTTGGAATTAAGAGAAGTTCCAACCCCGCTTTTAGCGCTAGATGTCCATCTTGCATCAATTCCCGGCCAGCCAAAAGCGTATTTTTCCATTCTTTGCATAAATTCTCAATTAAATTTGAACGTATCTAGGTACGTACTGATACGTGTGATTTGAAGCTATCGTTTTTTATTAGCGTTATTTTTCATTTCTTTTTCTCATCCTTTGGCGAAGCAATTGGCGATCCGACGGATTCTAATTTTCCTGAGATAAGTATGGGACCTGTAATGTCGTCAAAGTAATATGTATCGGAAGTTGAAGTGTTTGGATTAAATAATAAAGTTATTTGATCTATTTCTGTAGTTGAAGTTTCACTTCCCTGTGGAATTTGGGAGAATTTGAATTGCAATTCTTCCCATTCGCCACTTACTGTTGTGTAAGCCTGGTATTGGCTATTGGTACCTGCCGGATATTCATTGTTTCGTCCCTTACTCCCAAGCAAAATTTCTATAAGGGTTCCTGCTGGAGCGGTTGTATATATTTTCATTCGGATTTTAGGCGGTACACCGGTATAAACTACATAAGAACTTACGTCGGATAGTTTTCCTGAAAGACTCATTTTAATATTATCAAATTTCTTTGACCCATTTCGGACATATAAGGCACACGTTTTTGTGTTGTTGATATTATTTGACGCAGGATTTTTAGCCAGGGTATCGAGTACGCCTGTCCTTTCACCATAGCAAAGAGATTTAGCACCTTCAAAATTGTCGTATGTCAATGGCTGAGCTGATAAACGGACAATAGCGACGAAAAAAAATAAAATACCAAGTAACTTCTTGAAGTTATTCAGACTTGTTTTCATAGAAAATTTTATTAATTAGTTATAAATACAATTACGAAACTAATCTTGATTAGGTCTTATTAAGACAATATTCGGCAGTATGGCTTTTTTTATCGCCAAAGACCCGATGAGAATAGTTATTGTGAACGAATAAGTTAATGGCCACAAATATTAGTTTTTTGGCTATACGAAATCCGCGCCTAGCGAATATTCTGGCAATAGAAGGTTTCTGAATCTACTTTTGAGTTTACGAAATTTCTATAATTATGAAAATAATAGTTCCAATGGCGGGTATGGGAAAGAGGATGAGACCTCATACTCTAACTACTCCCAAACCTCTTATTCCGATTGCCGGAAAATCAATAGTGCAGAGACTATTGGAAGGAATAGCTGATTCGTGCGATGAAAAAATTGACGAGATTGTTTTTATTATCGGAAATTTTGGAAAGGATACAGAAGATGAGTTGAAAAAAATAGCGGATGATCTTGGTGCAGCAGGATCTATTTATTACCAGGAAAAGGCATTAGGAACAGCGCATGCTGTTTTGTGTGCGAAAGAAAAATTGGAGGGAAAAATAATTGTGGCTTTTGCGGATACTTTGTTTAGGGCTGATTTCAGAATAGACGAATCCCAGGATGGAATAATTTGGGTAAAGACTGTTGATGATCCAACATCATTTGGTGTTATTAAAGTGGATAAAGAAAATGTAATAACTGATTTTGTAGAAAAGCCTGAGCAATTTGTATCTGATCTCGCCATTATCGGGATCTATTATTTAAAGGATGGTAAAAATTTTAGAAATGAATTACAATTTCTTATCTATAATGATATAAAAGATAAGGGAGAATATCAATTGACAAGTGCTTTAGAAAACATGAAGAATAAGGGTATGAAACTTAATCCGGGTGAGGTGTCTGAATGGCTCGATTGCGGTAATAAAGATTCGACAGTTTATACGAATCAACGAATTTTAGAATTTAACAAAGAAAAAAATTTAATTTCTACAACCTATACGTCACTGAACTCGGTGATCATCAATCCGTGTTATATAGGAGAAAATGTAAAGTTGGTTAATTCAGTTGTAGGGCCGTATGTTTCAATTGGGAATAATTCTGTAATTGAAGACTCTGTGATTAAGAATAGTATTGTCCAAACTTATTCGAAAATATCTTTTGCCAATATTCATAATTCAATGTTTGGTAATTATGTCAATTTTAAAAATAAAAATCTGGAATTAAGTATAGGAGATTATAGTACACAACACAACTGAAAAATCAAAGAAATATGAATGCTGGAAATGGGTTAAGTCTAAATATTGGAAAATATCAGAAGCATCTGAATATCCGATTAAAGGAGTTGCAAGATCAGAATTTTGTAAGAAGATTATGGGATAAAGATGCAGACTTATGGATAAATCAAGTTGACAAAACTAAAACTACCGAGCTTGCTATGGGGTGGTTGAATGTAGTCGATAAAATGCAGGAGAATTTGCCAGCAATGGAAGAGTTTCGCGATGAAATTCTAAATGCGGGGTTTAAGCATGTTGTTTTGCTTGGAATGGGTGGAAGTAGTTTAACGCCTCTTGTCTTTCAAAAGGTCTTTGCTAAGAATAATCAAACTCAAGGGTTGAAATTAATTGTTTTGGATAGTACTGAGCCGGCGGCAATTAAAGAAATTGAGCAAGAGATAGAAATTGCAAAGACACTTTTTGTTGTTTCCAGTAAATCAGGAACTACTGCCGAAGTAATGGCTTTTTATAGTTATTTTTTTAGTCGGGTTAAAGAAATTAGAAAAAAGAAGGCTGGAGAAAATTTCATAGCCATTACAGATCCCGATACACCCCTTGTTGTCTTAGCACAAAGAAAGAATTTTCGGAAAATATTTTTGAATTTCAATGACATAGGCGGAAGATATTCTGCGCTCTCTTATTTTGGAATTTTACCAGCTGTGCTGATGGGAATTAATGTAAAAGAATTGCTTAATAGGGCTTCAGCTATGGCTAAAGCTTGTGGTCATCAGGTTCCTGCATCTCAGAATCCTGGTGTTATTTTGGGTGCTGCTATTGCGCAGCTTGCTTTACAAGGTTGTGATAAACTTACCTATTTAATGCCATCCTCGTTTTCGACTTTTGGTTTATGGTTGGAGCAATTAATCGCAGAAAGTACAGGGAAGAATGGGAAAGGGGTATTGCCAATTAATGGATATCCATTAATTGAAATGAATACCTATGGGGAGGATCGAATTTTTTTCCAAATGGAGGTGGAGAATGAAGGAAGAAATTTTGTATCACAAAGAATAAACGATTTTATATTTATGGATTACCCGGTACTGGGAATTCAGATAAAAGATGAACTTGACTTAGGTCAGGAGTTTTTTAGATGGGAAATCGCAACGATAACGGCCAGTTCTATATTGGGAATTAACCCTTTTGATCAGCCAAATGTTCAGGAAAGTAAAAAATGCACAGACGATTTATTAAAAGCCATTGAGAAGAATGGTGAGCTTCCTGAAATGCGGCCGTCTTTGCTCGAAGATTCATTGTTTTATTACTCTACATATGGTGCAAATGATGTAAAGTCTTTGTTAGAGAAAAATTTTCATTTAATAAGAGAGGGAGATTATATTTCAATACAAGCATACCTGAGCGAAGATCCTGCAATTAAAAAAGAAATTTTAGAATTAAAAAAGATATTGCAGAGAAAACTGCGTGTTGCTGTTACCACTGAGTTTGGGCCGCGTTACCTTCATTCTACTGGGCAGTATTATAAAGGTGGTCCGAATACTGGAATTTTCATTCAATTTATTGGCAGTTCAATTCCGGATATATTGATACCGAAACGTTCTTATACGTTTGGCGTATTAAAAAATGCACAGGCTATTGGTGACATGCAGGCCTTGCTGAAACAAAATAGAAGGGTTATTTTAATTGATCTTGGAGAAAAAGTTGTCAGCGGCCTAAGTTCGTTCAAAGAACGTTTGAGAGAAATGAATCCTATAATACATAATGAGGTAAAAAGTAAAGAAGAATTTAATGTTCCTACAGTTTTGCTCGGAGGGGAGAATTATGCAGAAGTGAATTTAAATCAAGCCACATTATAGAGAATTATTAAAACCATGAATTTGTAATAGTATTTTGAAAATGAAAACGATCCGAACAAAATTATTTTATGTATTAATGTTAATGATTGTAGTGGCTTGTAAAAAGGAGGCGGGCGAGGGAGGCAGCTCTTTTATAAAAGGCAAAGTGTTCGCTAAGTATTATGACAAATATTTTTACACACTTGGTGATTCTGCTTATGCTCCTGATATAGATGTGTATATTATTTATGGTAATGATGCAACTTTTGGGGAGCGTCAGCGGACTACATATGATGGAAGCTATGAGTTTAAGTATTTAAGGAAGGGAACATATAAAATTTATGCCTATTCACGAGATTCTTCAGGGGTTTATAAAAATCAAATAAATCAATACGCGCCTGATATAGCTATTATAAAGGATGTTGAAATTACCGGAAAGAAGCAGACGGTAGAGGTGCCTGATATTAACGTATTACAATAAGTTGTAATGAAAACAAAGTTCACGATTATTTTGATTTGTATTTATAGTACTGTAGTCTGCTCTCAGGGTAAAAAGGATATTGTTAAAAATAAGATTAAATCCGTTACGGAGAATGTAACGTTGTTTGATAAAGGAAGCGAGATAAATTACAAAGAGTATTATGTTCACTACAATAAGGTTGGAAAAATACTTGAGGAGATTAATTTCAATAAGGACGGTAGTATTCGAAAAAAGGAGTCTTTTAAATATGATAATAATAAAAATAGAACTGAAGAAACTTTATATAGGGAGTCGGGAAATAATGAGAGCCCCAAAGAATCTGAGAATAAAAAAGTTGTTTACAAGTA
Source organism: uncultured Bacteroidia bacterium (assembly GCA_964593555.1). Taxonomy (GTDB): domain Bacteria; phylum Bacteroidota; class Bacteroidia; order JAFLBG01; family JAFLBG01; genus CAZQIC01. Next base: position 78,670 of record CAZQIC010000006.1, read on the forward strand.
TAACTCTGACAATGATAAGATTGAAGAAGTTGAATATGATGGAACTGGTAAGATTTTAAGAAAAATTATTTACAGCTATAACAATTTCGGAGAGAAAGCTTCTGAAACTCAATACGATGGAAACGGGGGTGTGATAAAAAAAATAAAATATGTGTATGATAGTAAGAGTTTGAAAACCAAACGGGAATCTTATTTGGCAAATAATACACTTGAGTCTGTAAAAAAGTATAGTTATGAATTTTATTGACCCGATAGGAGAGGACCTTAGTCCGTTACTTTATTCTTTTGATCCAATTTCACTTTCGGAGATGGATGGTGTTAAATTATTGGACAGAACAGATAGAAAATATTTGTTTAATTATAAGAAGTTGCCTGCTATTCTTAATGATCTTGGACCTAATTATAAAATCCTGGATATAAATGGGGTCAGAAAAAATAATTATGAATCACTTTATTTCGACACAGACAAATTTAAATTATATCTCGATCATCACAATGGAAGGATAAATCGTTATAAGGTCCGTTATCGTAAATATGCCGATTCCAATCTTGTATACTTTGAAGTGAAATTTAAGAATAATAAGGGAAGAACAATTAAGAGCAGAGTTAAGAGAAAAAATATTCACGAAAATATAGAGGGAAAGGCGGCCGAATTATTATTTGACAAAACTCCTTTGCATCCAGAGAATTTAGAGTCTAAATTTTGGGTCAATTATTGCCGAATTACCCTCGTGAGTAAATTAACGACTGAGAGATTAACATTAGACCTTGGCCTTAATTTTAAGTCTGGTACCGAATCACTGAGATATGATAATATTGTTATAGCGGAAGTTAAGCAAGAGAAAATTAGCGCCTCGCCTTTCGTTGATACAATGAAATCTAATCATATTCGGGAAGGATCGTTAAGTAAATACTGTTTTGGTGTGATTTCTCTGGTAAATAGCATTAAAAAAAACAGGTTTAAAAAACATTTATCAACTGTAACAAAAATATCAAAAGGAAATGAGACTGAAATCGGCACTTAGAATTTTATTTTTTCTTTTATTGTTATCTCCGTCTCCTGCTATAAAGGCTCAGGACATGAGTGATATGCAGTTTTCATCACAAGATGAAGAGGGATCGGGTGACAAAAAAAAGAAAAAGAAAGGCGATGCAGATTTTTTTGTTTTAGGATTTGATAAATTGTCTCTTAGTTTCTTTGTAAGAATGGCTATAGATATTTTTTCTGTATGGATACTTATTCGCTTAGTATATTATCCTATTTATCATAAAAAGGATTTTTTCTTTACATTCTTCTTATTCAATATTGTAATTTTTGTGCTTACCTATCTGTTAAATAAAGTGGATCTTTCTATGGGTGCAGCCTTTGGGTTATTTGCAGTATTTTCTCTATTAAGATATCGAACGGAAAATATTTCCGCAAAAGATATGACTTACCTTTTTATTGTCATTGCATTGGGTTTGATTAGTGCTGTTAATAAAGGCACTTTTGTTGAAACAGGTATTATAAATGGAATAATACTTATTGGAGCATATGCTATGGATGCAAATTTATTTATGAAAAATGAAAATGTGCAAAAGATTCAATATGAAAATATTGAGTATATACGAACTACAAACCGAGAGCTTCTTATTGAAGATTTGAAAAGAAGAACGGGGTTAAATATTCATAAAATCAGTATTGATCGGATAAATTTCTTAAAAGACACTGCAGTTATAACAGCATACTACTATGACGCTAAAAAGTAATCGCAGCAGGTTTTTCGTAATCGCTTTCATGAATTTTTTGCTATTAGTAACCACAGAAGTACAGTCCGTGACTAATTCGGGTTGGGGTTTAAGGAAGGCCGTGAGTGTAGAAAAGGGTATTAACGAGCGGTTGGCTATATTTTTAGGTGAGGAATTGCGGTTAAAGCAAAATTTTGAAAAGGTTGATTTGTTTTATATAAATGCGGGCATTGAATACAAAGCATTTAAGAGCCTTAAGACTTCCCTCAGCTATGGATTTATTGAAAAAATAAATGACAAAGGATTTTTTAGTTTTCGACACAGAGTGGTTTGGGACGTGACGTTGAAAAGAGAGGTGAGAAGATTTAATTTCTCTTACAGACAAAGATTTCAGATGCAGTTAAAAAATGTTTATTCCAGCGAATTAGGATATTTTCCTATATGGACCTCAAGAAACAGATTTCAAGTGAAATATGAAATAAATAAATATTTGAATACATATTTTTCATTGGAGTTTCGTCAGCAAGTTCGTAATGCTGGTACACCGGTATTAAATGGTTTATTTTACCAGAGAAGATATTTAATTGGACTGGAATGCGAGATTAGTTCCAGAGCTATGGTAGAATCTTATTATTTTTGGAACCAAACTTATAATAATATTCCTTCCACGAATACAAGTGTAATAGGATTTCAGTTTAATTATAAGTTTTAAATTTAAAGCAATCTTTTAAATAAGATTGAGTTTTCTCAATAACTCCTTTTTGTATTGCTCACCTATTGGAAGCATATATTTTCCTGAATATGCTGTATTGTCTTCTACAGTATCAATGTGGTCCATCCCAACTAAATAGGAGCGATGAAGGCGGTAGAATTTATTTTCAGGTAATTTTTGTTCCATACTTTTTAGTGTACAATGAACAGTATTACGCTTTGTGGGCGTGATTATGTTCACATAATCCCCCAGGGCTTGAATGTATATTATATCTGTAAGCTTGATCTTTGAGAGTATTGAATTGGAGCGTACAAAGATAAAATTTCTGTCTTTGTCGGCGGTTGAATCCATTACCTGGTCTCTGTTATCGAATAATTCTTTCGCCCTTGAAACAGCAGTTGCTAAGCGGGATAAACTTACTGGTTTAATAATATAGTCTGCTACGTTTAGTTCGAAAGCCTCTACTGCATAATTTTGCTTTGCGGTGATTAATATTATAATAGGACGCTTATCAAGGTTTTTGATCAATTCTATTCCTGACATGCCGGGCATCTCAACATCAAGGAAAACCAGATCTACGGGTTCCTTTTTAAGATAATTGAATGCTTCAACTGCATCTGAACATTCCGCTTTAAGATCCAGAAAGTCGATATCAGAAATCATTTGAGTTAACACTGTACGTGCTAATTTATCATCATCTACAATTATACAATTCATAAGTTTTTGTTTAGAAGTTTCTTCAATAATCAAAGGTATTTTAAGGAGCCCATTAAAAGTTGATTAATCGTTTAACAGTCAATCTTGTGAGCCCAAAGCCATTTTATGATCGTTGGTGGTATTATCTGTTTAATTGGCTGGCGCTTCTAATAAAAATGTTAGTTTATTGTCAAATTGTGTACTGTCAATCTTTCCTTCCTTAAATTCCCGGAATAAAGTTCGGAGGTTTTTTTTTCGGTTTAATAATTCCTCTTTAGTGATTCGGCTGTTTGGTGTTTTTGTTTCTGTCTGACCGAAATCTGAAGGTCGTACCTCCTCAATTTTAATAACCAGCCAGGTAGCAAATGCCAAGCTTAAAATGTAAAAAAGTGGCTTAAATAAAAAGCTGTATTTTTTCATTTATATCAGTTGTTCTTTTACTTCCGTTGGTTTCCAGTATGCAGCTCTTATCATAATACTAAGAGCAGTAATGTTGAACAGGCACCAAAATGTATTTGCCGCAAAGCCGGAAATAACAGGATGATGTCCCCAGAGTATCAAATAAACATTATATAAAATACCCGTTATGCTTAATGCAATGATTATAATATGAGGTAAAATATGCTGAGTGCTTTTGGCGAAGCCCTTGTCTTTTGGGGTGACATTGAATTTTACTTTTTTCCCTCTTATAACTGAGTAAATTGCCATAAGCATAAACCAAAAGCTGGATATATAATATTGATCTCCTCTTCTTGTTGATATTCCCCAGCAGCCAATAGCTATTGTTATAGTGTTCATAATTTGAAATGGTAGAAAATATTTAAAAAAATCAAAGCTGTATGCTTTTACTGGCAATGAAAGACTAAAAAAGAATGCGATAGGGCATAGCAGAAAAATTAATATCCAAAGTGGAGCAAAATATGACCAGATGGTACTGAAATAACAGATTTTTTGTCTTAATGAAAGTCCTTTTATAAGCAAAGGATTGTCTTTAAAGGCAATGTCCAATGACCCTTCGGCATATCTTTGATGTTGTTTTATCCAGCTGTCAACATCTTGAGTTGATAGCATTTTACATTCTACTTCTGAATGCTGAATACTTTCCCATCTGTTTTCTTTATCAGCATGGAGCATCATTGAAGTGTAAATATCTTCGGAAGCATGAAATTTAAATGGAATCAATTCCTGTTCCAAAAGAAGAGCCTTTTTTAGATTATGTAATTCATTTATATCAATTTTACTTTTACTTAAGTTAGATTCAAAAATTTTGATTTGTTGAACAAAAGACTTTATAGCATGATTCATCACGGCTTCTCTTCTGTGAATTGATCCAGCGCCACAGCAAAACGCAGCATTGTGAAAATTTCTTTTTCGTAGGATCACATCATAAAATAATCTTGGTTCGTTTCCAAAAATATCCTCGTTAATTTCTACTTTTCCAAATATGAAGTCGACCAGCCGGGATATTTTTTTATTTGAGATCAGTAGTTTTGAATTTATAATTGAGCTTAATTTTTCGGGAGCAGTTGTATCGTAAAACCATTGAGGCGTTTGTACCCATGCCACTTTTCTTTTCCTGAAATATCCTGTAGTGTTAATTAAAAACTCTGGAAAAACTCTTGTGTCCGCATCTAAAATTACGAACAGGTCGCCATTTGTATTTTCTAAGGCGTTTTTTAAATTTCCTGCTTTATAGCCTTGATTGTGTTCCCTTATTAAATAATTTACGTTTTCTTCTTCAGCAACTTTTTTCATGTTTTCCTTAAGGGGGTCTCTGCCGTCTCTTCTTCCATCATCAAGTACATGAATTTGAATGTGAACATCATCATAAGGATAGATTGCTTTTTTTGCATCGATTATACTGTAACGCACTAATTCGACATCTTCATTGTATGAGGCAATAAAAATATCAATTCTGATAGGTCTGTCTTTCCCATTCTGAATATCTTCAATCTCTGAAAGGTAATGTATAGGGGGTGTTTTTTCAGGATCACTATTTGACCAAAAATTAATTATTATCATTACCGTGCTGATAAAACTTAATGTTTCTGCTACCACGAGGGGAACAGAAAACCATAAAGCATCTAGATTAAGGGAATACCTCCACCTCCAATTTAAGTATGCGATGCCAAGTGCAATCGTTAAAATACTCAGAAATTGAAAAAGTAAAGTCCGATATTTGTTTTCGGAAATTGCTTTATATGGTCTTCGGTATTCGAATTGATTAAAATAAAATTGTTTTAACATATTACTGTTAGGAGCATTGTAGCACCTTGTCAAGTTCCAATGCGGTTATTTTCTCTTTTATCTTTTCATTTACATTTACAAATTGAACTTTTAATCCTTTTTGCAAAAGGTATTTGGTAAGGTCAATTAAACTTGCAAGACCGGTATTGTTAATTGATTGAACATTTTTAAAATCGTAATAGTGTACATCCTCTATACAAACTCCTGCGAGTTCATCGGCAGGATGATCATTACTCATTTGAAATAATTCATTTGCACGAATTTTGCTTTTACTATCATTCACATTCAATGTTTCCGTTAAACGAAGATTTTTTAAATAAACATCCGATTCGTTTGATGACTTGTTTTTTGTGTCGGGTATAGGTTTATTTTCCATTGTTGTAATATTTATATTCAAAATTAGGATCGCCGTTAGCCTTAACGGTGCAAAATTCGCCAATAGGGTATTTATCATAGCTGAAGCAGGGGAAAATTAAATTTTAAATTTCCGGGTTTAACTGATGATTGGAAATTGAACTTAATATCTATTTGTTTCCATTTTGGCTATAGAAAATACCTTACTGACGAAAACAAAATATTCAGATATAAGATCTGAAGTAAATTGGGTATATATTTTGTGGTTGTTATGGGAGATATATTCGACATATTATTAATTGAAGACAACCCTGCTGATGCTAAATTGGTTGATATTTATTTGAAGGAGGCATATAATGCCGGAGACTATACACTCACAGTTGCATGGGATTTGAAATCAGGTATTGAGCTTATAGCAAATAAAAAATACAGTGTGATTCTGTTGGACTTGTCTTTACCCGATAGTATTGGTCTGGATACTTTTAAGAGAGTTTTTGAGCGTACCTCGGAGGTCCCAATAATTGTATTTTCAACAACTGTAAATGCATCTGTGGGATTGAGTACAATGAAATTGGGTGCTCAGGATTTTTTAATAAAGGGAAAAATTCAGGGGAAGGAATTAAGAAGATCTATTAATTATAGTATTGATAGGAATGCACTTCTTAAGGAACTCTCTGAAAAAAGCAAAAAATTGGAGGAAAAGACTTTCGATTTAATAAGGGAGAAGGCAAAGCTTTCCCAGGCACAGAAGTTGGCACACATTGGAAGTTGGGAGTGGGATATTAGCAGTAATAATTTCACATGGTCCGATGAGTTATATGATATTTATGGATTAAAAGCTGAAGAATTTGATGCTACCTCAGAGGCTTTTTTGGAGAGGGTTCATCTCGAGGATCGTGAATTCACAAAAAATATAATTATTGGAACTTATAAGACTCTTATTCCATTTAATTTTTATCATAGAATTGTGAGGCCAAACAATGATATAAGAATTGTTCATGCAATTGGTAATGTTGACAAGAACGATCAGGGAAAACCAATCAGTATGTTTGGAACTGTTCAGGGTGTAACGGAACGTGTACATGAGGAAAACCTGGAGGAGTTGGCGAGCGCAGCGACTAAGTCATTTAACTCAATGGTAATAGCAAATAGGAATGGAGATATTGAATGGGTCAACGAAAGTTTTACAAGGCTGAGTGGTTTTACACTCCAGGAAGTGAAAATTAGAAGTAAATCAATATTTCAGATGTTTAATGAAACTGTACTTCAAAAAGAAAAGGAATTTCACGAAAATGCGGTTGGTAAATCCCCGGTCTCTTATGAAAGAGAATGTTTAACAAAAGATGGGAGAAAATACTGGGTGATATCAACGGTTACTCCAGTATTTGATAAGGGTGGAAAGCTGGAAAGAATTATAGCGATTGACACCGATATTACCCATCGGAAACAGATTGAAGAAGAATTGGTTCGAACAAATAGTATCAAAGAACAATTTTTGGCAAACATGAGCCATGAAATAAGAACTCCTATGAATGCCATTGTTGGTTTTACCGATTTATTATTAAAGACGAATCCTACAAGTGAACAAAGGCAATATATAGAAGCTGTAAAAACTTCAGGAAGAAATCTGATAGTTATAATAAATGATATTTTGGATTTTTCAAAAATTGGGTCAGGAAAAGTCACATTTGAACAAATTGAATTTGATTTGAGGCATTTAATTTCAACTCTTACCGAATTGATGTTGCCAAAATCAATGGGGAAAAATATAAAAATATCCACTAAGGTAGATAAGAGAATTCCTGTACAGTTAATTGGTGATCCAACCAGGTTGAATCAAATATTTTTAAATCTCGTTGGCAACGCAATTAAGTTCACGGAAAACGGTGGTGTAACGATTATTGCTGATCTTATTTCGGAAAGCGAAGAAGAGATTGAATTGAAATTTTCTGTGAATGATACGGGAATTGGAATCCCAGAGGATAAATTAGATTATGTGTTTGAGGGTTTTACACAGGCGACTAACGATACAAATAGAAAGTACGGCGGAACAGGTCTTGGTTTAACAATAGTTAAACAATTGGTTGAACTGCAGGGAGGGACTATAACTGTTAAGAGCAAGATTGGAAAAGGATCTTCTTTCGTTGTGAGTATTAAATTTACTAAAGCTTTACCTGCCAAAAGTCCTGGTACTAAAATTTTTGATTACGAGGAAGAATTATCTCATATAGAAAAATTAGATATTCTATTGGTTGAGGATAACTTGCTTAATCAGATATTGGCAAAAAAAGTACTGACAAATTGGAAGTGGAATGTGGATGTTGCGGACAATGGTGTAATTGCAGTAAAGAAGGTTAAAAGCACTTCTTATGATATTATTTTAATGGACATTCAAATGCCCGAGATGGATGGTTATGAAGCAACCCGGCGCATACGAGGATTTTTTAATTCGCATAAGCGAAATATTCCAATTATTGCAATTACAGCGCATGCCATATCAGGGGAGGCTGAAAAATGCCATAATGCTGGTATGAATGATTATATATCTAAACCATTTGATGAGAAAGTGTTATATCAAAAAATTCTCACCGCTTGTAAAAAAAGTAATGCATCAATAAGTGCTCAACCAAATAATTTAGAAAAATGGGAAACTACAATAATGCCCAGGTAACCGATTTGGCATATTTAAAACAAGTCTCAAATGGAGATAGTAATTTTATCAATGAAATGATAGATGTATACCTTAAGCAGACTCCTGAAGCAATAAGTGATCTGGAAAAACACTTGAAAAACAAAAATTGGAAATTGTTAAGGGCCGTAATTCATAAGATGAAACCGTCCTGTCCATTTTTTGGATTACATGACCTTTATAAAACAGTCACTTCAATAGAAGAATATGCTGAGGAGGGAACGAACCTTCATTTGTTACCAGGCATGATCGTGAAGGTTAAAGCCACTTGTGATAAGGCTATGGTAGAATTGAATCAGCAAAGAGGAATGGTCTGATAGTTAGCTATTTGTTTTTGGACTTAGACGATTAAAAAACCTACATGAACGAATTTTAAAATTAATCCTCTTTATCCTAAATAGTTTTACATACAAATAGAGTTTATACCGATTAAGTTTATTATGCATACTTCACTTTTAATTTCAAA